>JAMOAF010000678.1 GCA_023621895.1 Planctomycetota bacterium | reverse complement strand
GAATGCAGTTGGTCCATCTTGTCTCGATTCGTGCTGCTCTCGGCCACGGTTCCCATCGTCTCAACCTCGTTTTGCCCCGTCGATGGCTCTCGATCGTTGTCTTGACCTCAACATACCAAAAAGGGACAAGATTTCAATAGAAAAAATGAACATTTGTACACTTTTCTGCAAAAAAGTCTCCCCAACTGCTTTTTGCCAGTGCGAAACAGGCCCTCGCGAGAGTCACCCGCATTCGCTCTGCCTCGGACCTTTCCGGTCTTCCGGCCCAACCCTAAGATGGACGGTATGGCTGGAGTCTCTTACGAGTATGACGTGATCGTTGTTGGAGGGGGGCACGCCGGGTGCGAGGCGGCCCTGGCCGCTGCGCGGATCGGCGCCCGCACGATCCTCCTGACGGACAATCTCGACACGATCGCGCAGATGAGCTGCAATCCCGCGATTGGCGGGGTCGCCAAGGGCCAGATCGTCCGCGAAATCGATGCCCTCGGCGGGGGCATGGGCAAGGCGATCGACCGGACGGGCATCCACTTTCGCATGCTCAATCGCAGCAAGGGGCCCGCAATGCATAGCCCCAGGGCCCAGGCCGACCGCAGGGCATACCAGCAGGAAGTCAGACGCCTCCTCGAATTGCAGGAAGCCCTCAGCCTCAGGCAAGAGACCGTCGTCGACCTGGTCGTGGAGGGACCCGAAAACAAGCCGCGCGCGGTGGGGGTGAAAGTCCGCGGCGAGGCCGAGTACCGGGCCGGCGCGGTCGTCCTCTCGACCGGCACGTTCATGCGGGGACTGCTGCACTACGGCGAGCAGACGATCGCCGGCGGACGCGCCGCGGAGGGCACAACCTCGTCAGTCAGCCTGGCCCTCGAGCGGCTCGGCTTCAAGCTGGCACGGTTCAAAACCGGCACGCCGCCGCGGATTCACGGGCGGACAATCGACTACTCCCGTGCCGAGATCCAGCCGGGAGACGATCCGCCCGAGCCGTTCTCCTTTCTCACCGAGCGGATCGAGTGCGAACAGGTTCCATGCTGGGTGGTATATACGACTCCAGAGCTCCACCAGGTGATTCGCGACAACCTCCACCGTGCGCCGATGTATACGGGCCAGATCCGGTCGGAAGGCCCCCGCTACTGCCCCTCGGTGGAAACCAAGATCGTCCGCTTTTCCAATAAGGATCGCCACCAGTTGTTTCTCGAACCGGAGGGGAGGAACACCGCGGAGGTCTACGTCAACGGGCTGGCAACAAGCCTGCCGCGCGACGTGCAAGACGCCATCATCCGCGCGGTGCCGGCGCTCCGCAACGCCGAAATTCTCCGCTACGGATACGCGATCGAGTACGACTACTTGCCGCCGGAGCAGCTCAAACCCACGCTCGAAACCAAGCGCGTCGCCCGATTGTTCACCGCCGGCCAGGTCAACGGAACCACTGGTTACGAGGAGGCCGCCGGTCAAGGACTGCTTGCCGGCGCCAACGCGGCCCTGGCCCTCGCCGGCAGCGAGCCCGTCGTGCTCTCCCGGGACTCCAGCTACCTCGGCGTGATGATCGATGACCTGGTCACGCGGGGGGTCGCCGAACCCTACCGCATGTTCACCAGCCGTGCCGAGCACCGGCTCCGCCTGCGGCACGACAACGCCGACCGGCGGCTGACGCCTCTCGGTGACAGACTCAGGCTGGTGGACCAGGCCCGCCGCCAGCTCTTGGACCAGAAGACGGCCCAGATTGAGCAGATTATCGAACTGCTCGAAACGACGCATGTCAACGGCCAGCCACTGGTCAAGATCCTCCGCCGGCCGGAAGCGACCTGGCAAGACGTCGTCGACCGTTTGCCGGAACTGGCACGGTTTCCGCATCAAGCGGCACGGCAGGCGGCCAGCGACATCAAGTACGCCGGCTATATCGCCCGAGAGGAAGCGGAGGTGCAGCGGCAGGCTCGGCTGGCCAGGCGGAGAATCCCCGAGGGGTTTGATTATTCGAGCGTCTCTCATCTCAGGATGGAAGCCCGCGAGCGACTCGCCCGGGTCCAGCCCGCCGACTTTGCCCAGGCTGGCCGGATCAGCGGGATCACGCCGGCCGACCTGGCCATTTTGATGGTTCATCTCGACGGTCGCGGCAGCGCGTAGCTCGCGCCCCGGTTCGCAGCTTGCGTGTGTTTCCCCCATCACAGACAATTTGCGCACTCGCCGCATGGAGCCCTCGTCACCCTGTCGCGAGGGCTTGTCAGGATTCTGGGGTCGCGTTTCTCGGCAACA
>JAMOAF010001001.1 GCA_023621895.1 Planctomycetota bacterium | reverse complement strand
AGCTCCAGCCCCCGAGCACGGGCAAACTCGGCGAGTGGAACAATGTCGGGCTCCGAGAGATTGCGAACGGCTATCGCGTTGAGCTTGATCTGCTCGAATCCGACCTCGAGCGCCGCCGCGATCCCGGCAAGGACTTGATCGAGGCCATCGCGCCGGGTGATTTGGCGAAAACGCTCGCGGTCGAGCGAGTCGAGGCTGATGTTCAGCCGCTTCAGCCCCGCTTTCTTCAACCCCTCGGCCTGCTCGGGGAGCAGAATGCCGTTGGTCGTCAACGCAAGGTCCTCGATTCCCGGAATCCGCGCAAGCATCCGGACGAGAGAATCGACGCCTTTCCGCACCAGCGGCTCTCCACCGGTCAGGCGGACCTTGCGGATTCCCATGCCGGCCACAACTCGAACGAACCGCGCGATCTCCTCGAACGTGAGTATCGATTCGTGCGGGCGGAACACGACTCCACCGGCCGGCATGCAATAAAAGCAGCGGAGATTGCAGCGATCCGTCACGGAAACGCGCACGTGAGTGTGCGGTCGCCCGAAACGATCGATGAGCTGGCTGTCAGCGATGGCGCCGTGGTTATCCACTCGTTCCCTCCTCGGAGAGTCCGGGGTGCACCCAATCGCTGGAACCGTCGGCCCAGTTCTCGCATTTCCAGATCGGCACGGTCCGTTTCATTTCATCGATCAACCATTTTCCCGCTTCGAACGCGGCCTGGCGATGCGCCGACGATACGGCGATCGCCACGCAGATTTCGCCGATTTCGACGTGGCCGAGCCGGTGCACAATCGCGCATTGGACAAGGTTCCAGCGCCGGCGAGCCTCGTCTTCGAGGGCCGCGAGTTCCTTTGCAGCCATCTCCGGATACGCCTCGTAGTCCAGCGAGGACGTGGACCGACCGGCGGTGGATTGGCGCGCCGTTCCCAAGAATAGCACGACTGCTCCCGCGTCCACGGAGCGAACCTTGGCAATCGCGGCGCCCGGGTCAATCGGACTATAGGTCAACCGGTTCATGAAACTCGCTGTGTTGGGGAATGGAGGTGCGCGCGTCTGCGCGGGGCGCGGCGAGATGGTCGCATTCTCGCCTCACGCGCACGTGCCGTGTCGTCCGCGCGCGGTGCTTGCCGAAAAATCGGGAACGATCGCCGCTCGACGATTGGGGTTGGCGCCGACGCCCGGGCGTCAGCCTCCGCTGACCGGCGGGATGCAGGCCACGTCCGCACCGGGCGGGATCTGCTCGCAATCGCCGGCATACCTGGCGTCGATGGCGAATCGGAAACGGTTGGCCAGTCCGGCCAGCGCCGGAATTTCCCGCTCCAATTGCCTGCGCAGGGCTGCAATCGTGGCTTGATCGGGCAGCGTCGTCTCCCACAGCCCGCGCTCGGCCAGGTGCCTGGCGATGGCGAACAGGCGCACGCGGACGATCATGTGACAACCAACTCCTTTCCGGTCTTGGAAAGCAATTCGCCAATCTGCGGCATCAGCCCATAGGCAAATGCGAGCAGCTTGATGGGATGGATCGTGGGCTTGGTCGTTCCCTGCTCCATCTGCATTTTACAGGTGCTGCATTCGGTGACGCCGGCCTGGATTTCCTCGTCGCGCATGCGGTGCAGCAGTCCGCGGGCGATTCGCAAGCTGGTGCGGTAGTTCTTGCTTTTCAGTCCGAATGTCCCCGCCATTCCGGAGCATCCTTCTTCATACCGCGTGACGATCAGGCCGGGAATCAACCGGAGGAGATTCTCGCCCGGCGATCCGATCCGCAGGGCTTTCAGCCGGCAGGGCATGTGGTAGCCCAGGGACGCGTTCACGGGGCTGAAGTCGAGTTGCAGTTTGCCGAGCGTGTGCATCTTCCAAAGGTAGGCGCAGACGTCGCTCGTGTTGTCGGCGACGAGCCTCGCATCCTCGTCGTCGACCAGGTGGGGATATTCGCGGACAAGGCAGACCGTGGCCGCCGGTTCCGATGCGACGATCCGGTAGCCTTGCCGGGCGGCTTCCGCCAGGACTGCCGTATTCTGCCTGGCCAGCCGGCGCGCGATGTCGATTGCTCCGGCGGCGATGGCCGGTACGCCGGCCTGTCTCTGAAGGGGCGGAACGTAAACGGACACTCCGTTGTGCTTCAGCACGGCGACGGTTGCTTCGGCCAACTGCGGGTCGTGGTAGTTGGCGAACAGGTCGACGAAATAGGCGACCTTCCGATCGCCGCCACGCGACGGCCTGGTCAGGCGGCGGCGGCCGGCGCGGCGGAGGAAGGGCCGCGACGAGACACGCGGCAGCTTTCTCCCTTGGGCGATCCCGAAACACTTGTCGAGCAGCCAGCGGCACTGGCGATTGGCAATCGCCCAGTTTGCCAGGGGGCTTAGCGCGCTGGCGACGGCCGAAACCAGGTCGAGCCGGACCAGGATCCAATCGCTCAGATGCAGTCCATGCGCGGCGACGTGCGCTCCCTTCCCTTCGAGCATCAACCGCGGCACGTCCACGCCGGCCGGACACTCGATCGGGCACATCTGGCAATGCACGCAAAGGTCCGCAATTTCCTTAAAAGTGTTGCTGGTGAGACTCTCCAGCTCAAGCCCGCCGCTGAGCACCGCGTGGATCAGGTTCGCCTTCGCTCGCGGAGAAGCCTCCTCCGACGGCCTTGCCCGAAAGACCGGGCACATCCGCCCCTCCGGGGACTGGCTGCGGCAGTCCCCGCAGGCATTGCACATTGCCACGGCGTCAACGACCTGCGACGGATCCCAATTCAACTGCAATTCCAGGAGATCGCGAAGGCCCTGCTCCTCGGCGCCGCTCCCTTGGCAATCGACCGGAATAACCATCCGTCGGAGATTCCTCCCGACCGTCTCCAGATCGGCGCCGACGACCTTGCCGGGATTGAGAATCCCGTCGGGATCCAAAATCTGCTTGACATGCCGGAACACGTCATAGAGCCGGCCGTATTGTCGCCTGAGGTATCCCGAGCGACCCAGCCCGCTGGCACGCCCCGCTCCAATCGTCCCCCCCAACTCGATTACCTGCTCGTAGATCGCGTCGGCAAGCCGGCGCAAAACGTCCGGCGCGCCGGGATCGGTCAGATCAACAAACGGATAAATCTGCAACTGGCCTTGGCCGGCGTGACTGAACAGGGAGGCGGTGATCTGCTGGCGTTTCAACACGTTTTGAACGCGGACGAGCAGTTCAGTCAATCGATGCGGCGCCACGGCCGCGTCGTCGATGAACGAAATCGGGCGAATCGCACGTTTCGTCGGGTAGGCGTTCGGTCTGACCTTTCGGGCAAGTTGCCAGTACAACTCCAATTCGTTGCGATCCAGTGCGCGCCGCGCCCCAAACGCCAGGCGGCGCGTGTCCCAGACCTCTTCCGTCAGCGCGCGCAAGCGGTCGCGGACTCCGTGGGCATCGTCGCCGTCAAGTTCGACGATCAGGGCGGCCTCGGTCTCCTCCGGGATCAGGGTTTCGAACCGATCGTCGATTTCTCTCGCCAGGCTCAGGTGACGGCGATCCATCAGGTCGCACGCGGCGGGCTTATGCTTCAGAACCTCTTGAACGGCCTGGGCGGCCTTCTCCAAGCCCGGAAACAACAGCAGCACCACGCCGCGGCAGCCCGGCAGAGCCTGCGTGGTCAGCCGAGCCTCCGTGATTACAGCCAGCGTGCCTTCCGATCCGGAGAGCAGGCGCGCCAGGTCCAACGAGTCGTCGTTCAGGACCCCCCAAAGCCGGTATCCGGCCCGATTGACCACGGTGTCGGGCCGGCTTTCTTCGATCAGCTCAGCCTTCGAACGAACGAGCTCGCTCAAGTCATGCACGATCTGCCGCTTCCGCGGGTGCGCGCCGACTGCGGCGCCGTCGTCGAGCGGTTCCCGGCCGACCTCCAGAATCTGCCCGTCGGCAAGCACCACTTGAAGCCCCAGAATATGCTGCGACGCGCTGCCATATCTAAGCCAGTGGCTGCCCGCCCCATCCACCGCCAACATGCTGCCGATGGTGGTCGTCTCGCTGAGGGAAGGGGCCGGACCAAACAAACGCCCGTGCCTGGCCAACTGGGCGTTCAACCTTTCATGGACAATCCCCGGCTGAACACGAACCATCTCGCCGCCGACGTGCACGATCCGCCGGAAATAGCGAGAAAAGTCGAGCACCAGCCCCGGACCCAACGCGCCTCCGGCCGTACCGCTTCCGCTCCCGCGAGGATGAACGGGAATCTTCTTCTCCCAAGCATAACGGAGGCACGCCGAGACATCGCCGACCGACCGGGGGCAGACAACACCCAACGGCCGGATCGCGTAGACGCTCGCGTCACCAGCGTAAAGCTGAAGAAAGATTTCGTCGCAGCGGACATCTCCCGCGATCAGGCCTCGAAGGTCTGCTTGGATCCGCTCTCGCTGCTGGTCAATCTGGGGCATGAGATCCCTTGCGATCGCACGGTCCACGAAATCCTCCCAGTCGCCCCGCAAGACCTGCCGATGCGCGACTGGGCCGGTTCAACCGTTCAGGGACGATCTCCGTAAATCAACGTCATGATCTCCGCCCTCGTCGAAGGGCTCGAGCGGAACACCCCTTTCATGGCCGATGTGACGCAGACTGAACCCGGCTTTCTGACGCCTCGCACCGTCATGCATGTATGGACGGCCTCGATCACGACAGCCACTCCCTTCACCTCCAACTCCTCCTCCAGCAGGAGAGCGATCTGTTCGGTCATGCGTTCCTGCACCTGGGGGCGGCGCGCCACGCTTTCAACGACCCTCGCCAGCTTGCTCAGCCCAATCACCCGGCCGCCCGGCAGGTAGCCAATGTGCGCCTTGCCCATGAAGGGCAGCATGTGATGCTCGCAGATGCTGTCGAAGCTGATGTCGCGGACGAGGACCACCTCGTCGTACTTCTCGGTGAAAAACTTCTTCAAGTGAACCCGCGGATCTTCATGCAGTCCGGCGAACAATTCGGCATACATCCGGGCGACTCGGGCGGGTGTCTCCCTGAGCCCCTCGCGATCCGGATCCTCTCCGACGGCAAAAAGAATCTCGCGGACCGCCCGCTCGATCCGCTCCGCATCGACCGGGCCGCCAGCCGCCCGAGCAGGCTCGTCCAATTCCGCCAAAAGACTTCCGGCCTCCGTCTGAGACCCGCCACCCGCTTGCATCGTCATCTCCAAGGCTCCAGTAACCCGCTTCAATGATCTCTTCAACCTCAACAGCCAGCACGGATTACACGCGGACGGCGGCAGTCTCGTCCCCACTGCTGATCGCCGAAAGACGTCTCTTGACGGATTCGTCGTTCTCTAGAGCCGCGTTTTCGGCCCGATTTGACCGCTAAATCGACCTGCGCGATTCGTGGAAAAAGCGGCTGTTATTCCGATAGCCGCGTGGGCTTGCCCCGCGCTTGGTTACGTACGGGTTGTGTGCCGCAGCGCAGGCGCGCCACGAGGCAAGCCCACGCGGCTATCACGCTCTCATGCATTCCTCCCGGAATCACGCAAGTTCATTTAGGATCAATCCGGAAGCGCCCACAACCCGAGCAGCGAGCCAAACGAAGAGCCCGTACTGAGGCAAGTCCATGTACACCGCTGGGAACGACCTCGCTCAATGATAGAAGGACGACGCAGCGCGGGTCAAGGGGGCTGCGGGCACACCCACAAGAAGGGCCGCAGGGCCCCCCAGGTGGAATCACCCGCCTGCTCACGGTTGAGCCGCCGCGGCGAGGCAGATCATTGGCCGATTGACCAGTTCGCCCGGCTTGCCCCGCCGGCGCTCAAGGTTCGTTTCGAAGCATCTGCGGACGTCTCCGAGAAACCGATCTACATCCAGGCCGAAATAGTGCGGCCGGTAGGCCTGCAAATATCCGGCAGAGCTCTCCAGCAGTTTTCGGCTGCCAGTCTCGTTTCCGTTTCCCAGGTGGTGCAAGGCCACGGCGGCCTGAATCAACCCCTTGAGGAACTGCCGCGACTGTCCGGTCTCACCGATCCAGAGCGCTTCCCAGACCTCGTGGCTCTCGAAATAGTCGGCTTGATTGAATCGAGCGATTCCCCGCAGGTAGAGGTCGTGGTACTGGCCGCCCGTCATCACGTCTTGCCTTTACTTGCCGCCATGTCCGCCCAGAGAAGAAATTCCCACTCCGCCGCGAGGCGGGTCGACCTCGGGTCGGCAGCCTTCGCGCCCAAAAATTATAGACGTCATGAGCGATTCGGCCAATTCGACAGCGGCTCGCTCGACGGCGCCGGGACACTTGACACCGCGCCCCGCGCGCTTGAAAATCCAAACACCCGCGGGGCACTTCCGGTTGGCCCCACAATTCCTGCCCCAGAATCATCAAGATGGCCCCAACCGCTGAAGTCAAACGCCGCGCCCAGCGCGCCGTGCGCATCCTGGCACGCTGCTATCCGGATGCAACATGCTCTCTGGCGTTCACCACGCCGCTCGAATTGCTCGTGGCCACGATTCTCTCGGCCCAGTGCACGGACGAACGAGTGAACATGGTCACCCGCGAGCTTTTCCGAAAATATCGATCGGCTGGCGACTATGCGACTGCCAGCCTGGGCGACCTGGAGCAGGACATTCAGAGCACGGGCTTCTTCCGCAACAAGGCCAAGAGCATTCAAAGCTGTTGCCAGCAACTGCTCGAAAAGCACGGCGGCCAGGTTCCACGGGACCTGGATGCGCTGGTCACCTTGCCGGGGATTGGCAGGAAGACGGCCAACGTGGTCCTGGGCACGGCGTATGGAATTCCGTCCGGCGTGGTGGTCGACACGCACGTGGCACGGCTCAGCCGCCGGCTCGGCCTGACTACCCACAAGGATGCCGTGAAAATCGAAAAGGATCTGATCGAGCAGATACCCAAGAAGGAGTGGATCGCCTTCAGCCATCGCATGATCCAGTTGGGCCGGCAGGTCTGTTCGGCCCGGCAGCCAAAGTGCGGCGCGTGCCCCATGCGAGAGATTTGCCCGCGAGTGGGTGTTCCGCTATCCTGACATCTGGCCGCCGAGGCAACGATCCCGTCGATCGGCGCCTTCCAGCCTTTTCCCCGTCCTGTTTCCTCTTCCGGTCTCGTGTAGAGAACTCGATGATTCTTTCTGGCCAACAAATCCGGGCGCAACTCGGAACGAACATCGTCATCGACCCATTCGATGAGGCTCGGCTGAACCCCAATAGCTACAACTTGACGCTCCACAACGAGGTTATGGTCTATGAAGAAGTGGAGCTCGACATGCGAAAACCGAACCGGGTTCGCCGCGTCGAGATTCCTCCCGACGGACTGGTCGTCAAGCCAGGCCAGCTTTTCCTGGGGCGGACCGTCGAACGCACCGAGACCCGAAATTTCGTGCCGATGATCGAGGGGCGGTCGTCGATCGGGCGGCTCGGGCTGTTCGTCCATGTAACGGCGGGATTTGGGGACGTGGGGTTCCGCGGATACTGGACGCTGGAAATGTTCGCCGTCCAACCCGTCAGAATCTATCCCGGCGTGCCAATCTGCCAAATCATCTATCACGACATCCGCGGCCCGTTCACCGAGTACAACAGCGACAAGTATCAAGACAACACGGACATCCAGCCAAGCATGCTGTTCAAGGAACTCAATCCGTCGTGCCGGTACGACCCGCAGATGAAACTCCCCTTCGGCATGGAACAGCCGGGAGATTGAGGGTTCGGGAGCAGGGTTCAGGGTTCAGGGTTCAGGGTTCAGGGTTCAGGGTTCAGGGTTCAGGGTTCAGGGTTCAGGGTTCAGGGTTCAGTTTTTGCCTCCGACTCGTTCCCAAGCTCCGGCTTGGGAACGCTCGCAGCGCGCGAACCAGGAGAGCGCCGGGTTGCAGCTTCGGACAGTGCCACTGGCTTCCGGTCACACGTAGCGGCGCATGATGCGGTCGACCAGGCCCGGCGAAACGCGGTTCATGACGCAGAGAAGCCTGCCCCAGAAATAAGGGATGATCTCACGTTTCCCCGCCCGCATGGCGGCCACGGTTCTCTTGGCGACATACGCGGCCGTGACGGGTCGATGCTCGGGCCATGCCGGCTCGCTGCTGCGATCGATCACTCGATCGAAAAACTCCGTTTCCGTTGTTCCCGGACTGACGACCAGCACATCGATGCCCTCCGCGGCCAATTCCGTACGGAGCGCTTCGCTGAAACCGTGAACGGCAAACTTGCTCGCACAGTACTCGCTATTGTGAGGGACACCGCGGCGTCCCAGGATGGAACTCAGATTGACGATGATCGGACTCGTGCCGCGCCTCAAATGCGGAATCGCCAAGCGGGTCATTTCGGCAAGGGCGAAAAAATTGACCTCCATGAGCTGGCGAAGGCGTTCGGGACCGGCGCTGGCAAACAGCCCCGTTGCCCCGATACCGGCATTGTTGACAAGTATGTCGAGCCCGCCGAATTCTGCCAACGCGCGGTCCAGCAACCGCTTGCGCAACGGCTCCAGGCTGATGTCGCCGCCGACCGCGATGATCTTCCCGCCCAAGCCGTCCGCTTGCCGCACGACCGCCTGGAGGCGATCTTCGCGGCGCGCTGTAATGGCCACCAGCGCTCCTTGGCGGCAGAGTTCGAGGGCGATTTCCTTTCCAATGCCGCTCGAGGCGCCCGTGACAATCGCCCGGCTACCCAAAATGCTTCGTTTTGCCATGTCCGTGCCTTGGGACTGCCCCGAAAATCAACATAATCCTCGTTCCCAAGCCGGAGCTTGGGAACGAGTCGGAAGCAAAAACTGAACCCTGAACCCTGAACCCTGAACCCTGAACCCCGAACCCCGAACCCCGAACCCCGAACCCCGAACCCTGAACCCTTACTCCCATCCGACCACGGACTTTAGCGGGGCGTCCGAGGAACCATTCAGGCGCGGTCGGACATCGACGCCATGCTGCTTCAAGCGTCCGAGGAGTCCTTCAGGGATGCGGCAATGGGCGATCACGCGTGAAGCGTTGTAGGTCTTGGAGAGGATTTCGCCGTGGGCCGCCAGATAGGCCATCGTGCGGCCGTTTTCCACGCCCATCTCGACATCGACGTCGACGAAGCTGCGGCTCAGCGCGTCGCTGACCGCGGCGGCGAGGGCCGCAATCCCTTCTCCCTTGCTGGCGCTGATCGGGACCCCGCGGGGATAACGGTTCAGGATCGCGTCGATCCGGTTGCGATCCTCGAGGGCGTCGATCTTGTTGATTACCAGCAGGGTGTCCTTTGCCTCGATGCCGATCTCCTCCAGGACGTTGTAGGCGGCGCTGATCTGGTCCTCAACCGCCGCGTTCGAGGCGTCGGCGACGTGAAGCAAGAGGTCGGCCTGGCGAGCTTCTTCGAGGGTGGCCTTGAAACTGGCGATCAGGTGGTGGGGAAGATCGCGAATGAAACCAACCGTGTCGCTCAGCAGAACCGGCCCCCAGCCGGGCAGATGCCAGCGCCGCGTGCGCGTGTCGAGTGTCGCAAACAGCGCGTCTCTGGCCAGCACGTCGGACCCGGTCAAGGTGTTCAGCAGGGTGCTCTTTCCGGCGTTCGTATAGCCCACCAGAGAGACGGTCATCGAGCCGCGGCGAGCCGCCACTTCGCGCTCGCGCCGCCGGTGGATTGCCTCGAGTTGCGACTTCAGATCGCCGATCCGTTTTTGAACCAGCCGCCGGTCCACCTCGAGCTGCTTCTCGCCCGGCCCGCGAAGCCCCACGCCCATCTTCTGCCGCGAAAGGTGCGTCCACATCCGCTTCAATCGCGGCATCGCGTACTCGAGCTGGGCCAGCTCCACCGCGAGCCGGGCTTCGTGGGTCTGCGCCCGAGCGGCGAAAATGTCGAGAATCAACTCCGTGCGGTCGAGCACCTTTACCTGGAGCGTCTTCTCCAGGTTGCGGATCTGCCCGGGATTCAAGTCGTTGTCGAAGATCACCACGGCGGCCGCCGTCATTTCGATCAGTCCCTGCAGCTCGTCGACCTTGCCGCTGCCGAGGTACGTGGCCGGATCGGGGCTCTCGCGGCGCTGGATCAAGGTGCCGACCACTTTGGTCCCGGCGGTCTCCGCAAGCCCTTCGAGTTCCTCCAACGGCGGACCGTGAAACTCTCGATTCTTCAGCAGCACACCGACCAGCAGTGCCGACTCGCTGGCAACACTGTCGAGGCGATTGATCTCCTTCACCTGACCGCGATCCTCCGATTGTGTGTCGTTCGTTCATCCCGCCCGCGAGCGCCGGCAGGCCGCTCGCGGGCAACCATTCCGGTCTAGAGCAATCCGCACTCGTACAAATAGCAGTAACTCTCGTATCGCCGGTCGTCGATCCGGCCATCGGCCACGGCGTCTTTCACCGCGCACTGGTCCTCGTGCGTGTGCGTGCAGTTGGGGAACCGGCAGAGGCTCACGTAGGGCCGCAGATCCCGAAAGAACCCCGGCACCTCTTCAGGAATCACGTCCCAGAGCTGGAACTGCCGGATGCCCGGCGTGTCAACCACGTAGCCGCCGAAACTCAACGGAAACAGGGTCGCCGTGGTCGTCGTATGCCGCCCCTTCTGGTTCTCCCGGCTCACTTCGGCAACCGGCAGATCGAGCCTCTCGTCGACTGCATTCAGCAGCGACGACTTGCCGACGCCGCTTTGTCCGGCCAATACGCTCTCCGCCCCCTTCAGGCAGCGGCGGAGGCGATCGATCCCGAAGCCGGTGGCGGCACTGGCCAGCAGCACTCGATACCCCATACGGCTGTACACGCCCACCAGGGGCTGAAGTCCCGCCCGATCCACCAGGTCGACCTTGTTGATGCAAATGATCGGCCGGACCAGCATTTTTTCCGCCGCAATCAGCAGCCGGTCAATCAAGTGTGGTTTGAGCCTTGGCTCAGCGGCGCTGGCGACGATCAGTACCTGGTCCACGTTGGTCACCAGGACGTGTTGCCGCCCGCGGCTAGCGCGGCAGATGCTCCCGTGTCTTGGTTCGACCCGCTCGATGACCCCCTCGCGTAGATCGCTGTTGGCGACTGGCCGGAACTGAACGCAGTCGCCGGCCGTAACGACGTTGCGTTGATCG
>JAMOAF010000903.1 GCA_023621895.1 Planctomycetota bacterium | reverse complement strand
CACCTCGCCCGAGTAGGCGACCCCGTCCACGGTCAAACCGGCGCCGCCACGCGCGGCGTATTCCGCCTCGCCGATCAGGCGGAACCGGGCGTTGATCGAGCCCGGATCGATCCCTTCGTGAGGCACGAAGAAGTCGATCGTCGCCGTCTCGCCCGCGGCAATCGCCAGGCCGTCGGCGATTTGTTCATTCCAGGCGTAGGCGTTTCCATTCTGCGTCTCGGTTCCCGAGCCGCCCCAGAAGCCGTCGCCGTTGTAGTCGATCCAGGCGTAGAGATACCCGCCCTCCGGCGAGCCCGCGCCAACCGTGACTTGAAGCTTCGCCCACTCGCCGGGGATCAGCTCGGTCGTGGGATTGCCCAGCACGTCGAGCAGCACCACGCCGTCTTCGTCCGCCGGCGCGTCGCCCGAAGCGTTGTCGTCGGCCTGGCCATCGTATTCCCAGTCGGGCGCGGTGCCCAGCCACGGACCGGCGATCACGTGACGCGCGCCGTCTTCAGCCCACATCGTCGGGCCGTTGGCCGCATCGCCGTAGTCGACTTCCAGAATCGTGTAGACGTAGTCTTCCACCTCGCCCGAATAGGCGACCCCGTCCACGGCCAAACCGGCGCCGCCACGCGCGGCGTATTCCGCCTCGCCAACCAGCCGGAACCGGGCGTTGATCGCCCCAGGATCGATCCCTTCGTGAGGCACGAAGAAGTTGATCGTGGCCGTCGTCCCGGCTGCAATCGCCAAACCATTGGCGATCTGTTCGTTCCAGGCGTAGGCGTTTCCACTCTGCGTCTCGGTCCCCGAGCCAGCCCAGAGGCCGTCGCCGTTGTAGTCGAGCCAGGCATAGAGCCGGCCGCCCTCGGGCGAAGCCGCCGCAACGGTGACTTGAAGCTTCGCCCACTCACCGGGAACGAGCTTCGTGGTGGGATTACCCAGCCAGTCGAGCAGCACGACGCCGTCTTCGTCCGCCGGCGCGTCGCCCGAGGCGTTGTCGTCAAGCTGGCCGTCGTATTCCCAGTCCGGCAGGGTATCACCCGTGCTCATCCACGGACCGGCGATCACGTGACGCGCGCCGTCGTCCGCCCACATCGTCGGGCCGTTGGAGGCGTCGCCGTAGTCGACTTCCACAATTGTGTAAACGTAGTCTTCCACCTCGCCCGAATAGGCGATCGTGCCCACAGGCAGCGTCCAATCCGGATCGAGCGCCGTGCGGATTGCATATTCCGTCTCGGCAATCAGCCGGAACCGGGCGTTGATCGAGCCCGGATCGATCCCCTGGTGAGGCACGAAGAAGTCGATCGTCGCCGTCTCGCCGGCTGCAATCGCCAGACCTTCGGCGATCTGCTCGTTCCAGGCGTAGGCGTTTCCACTCTGCGTCTCGGTTCCCGAGCCGCCCCACAGCCCGTCGCCGTTGTAGTCGAGCCAGGCGTAGAGCCGGCCGCCCTCCGGCGAAGCCGCCGCAACGTTGACTCGAATCTTCGCCCACTCGCCGGGAACGAGCTTCGCCGTCGGGTTGCCGAGCCAGTCGAGCAGCACGACGCCGTCTTCGTCCGCCGGCGCCGCGCCCGAGGCGTTGTCGTCAAGCTGACCGTCATATTCCCAGTCCGGCGCGGTGCCCATCCACGGACCGGCGACCACGTGCCGTGCGCCATCGTCAGCCCACATCGTCGGGCCGTTGGCGGCGTCGCCGTAGTCGACTTCAACAATCGTGTAGACGTAGTCTTCCACCTCGCCCGAATGGGCGATCGTGCCCACCGGCAGCGTCCAGTTCGCGTCAAGACCCTTGCGGACTGCGTACTCCGTCTCGCCAACCAGCCGGAACCGGGCGTTGATCGCCCCGGGATCGATTCCCTGGTGAGGCACGAAGAAGTTGATCGTCGCCGTCTCGCCCGCGGCAATCGCCAAACCATTGGCGATCTGCTCGTTCCAGGCGTAGGCGTTTCCACTCTGCGTCTCGGTCCCCGAGCCGCCCCAGAGGCCGTCGCCGTTGTAGTCGAGCCAGGCGTAGAGCCGGCCGCCCTCGGGCGAATCCGCCGCGACGGTGACTTGAAGCTTCGCCCACTCGCCGGGGATCAGCTGCGTGGTGGGATTGCCCAGCACGTCGAGCAGCACGACGCCGTCTTCGTCCGCCGGCGCCGCGCCCGAGGCGTTGTCGTCAAGCTGGCCATCATATTCCCAGTCCGGCGCGGTGCCCAGCCATGGACCGGCGATCACGTGGCGAGCCCCGTCGTCCGCCCACATCGTCGGGCCGTTCGAGGCGTC
>JAMOAF010000571.1 GCA_023621895.1 Planctomycetota bacterium | reverse complement strand
GCCGAGCTTCTGATTGGTCCACTTCAGCAGCGTGTCGATGTCGGCCGGATCGGTCATCCAGTCGCGGTACATCACCCGCTCGCCGTCGCGGGTGATCCAGCGCGGCGCGCCCAAGGCCACCTTGCCGACCAGCGCCGGCGGGCTCGGCGGGCGCTTCTTCTCGCTTCTCCGCAGCGGAGTGACCGGCAGCGGCAGCGGAGCGAACGACTCGCCGCCGGTGCGGCTCTGCGGCTTGGCCTGCGGCGGCGGACCGCAATCGATCGGCCCCGAATTCTCCTCCTGGCCGAACGCCGCCGACGCCCCCGACGCCGCAGTGGACGCCGCGTAGAGTATCCCCAATTTCTGAAGGAACTCTCGCCGCGAAAGGGAGGACGTCGCTCGCTTGGCCATCTCACTCTGCTCCTGGCCCGTGGGACCGCTGAGGTACGCTGCAAACACTCGGCCTGCCCACAATCAACAATCGCGAGATTCGATACTCGGGTCGCCCCAGCTCCTGCCTCCTCCGGTATCGAAGACTTTCTGCCCCTCTAACCACATAACCCGCTGATGAGTGGGAAACGGTAGGCAAAAAAATGAAAACTGCTTGATATTCGAGACCTTAAAACATTGACAGGTCTTGTTTTGCAAAAAGTCTTCCCGCGACAGAACAGGCACCCCATACTGAGGGGGATGATCTGTCCTGCTACAGGGATAATATCACCAAAATGGCTGGGCATCGTCTCCGCGGGAAGGGTGCCTCAACCGGCGCCAAGCGGGGCGTCTCGCGGACCGCACCTCTCAGCGGTGCAGCGGAGTCTCGGTAGCGGCGATTTCGCGCAACTTGTAGCGCTGAATCTTGCCGGTCGCCGTTTTCGGAAGCTCCTCGACGAAGACCACCGCACGAGGGTACTTGTGCGGGGCCGTTGTCTTCTTGACGAACGCCTGGATTTCCTTCTCCAGTTCCGCTGAGGGCTTGAAGCTGTCCTTGAGAACGACGTAAGCGCATGGCTTGATCAAGCCGTCCTTGTCGGCCACGCCCACCACGCCGCTTTCGAGCACGGCCGGGTGCTTCAGCAGGATGGCTTCGACGTCCGTCGGCCAGACGGCCTGCCCGCTGACCTTCATCATGTCGTCGGTCCGCCCGGCGTACCAATAGAAGCCGTCTTCGTCGACGAGAAACTTGTCATGCGTATTGATCCACTCGCCCCGGAACGTCTCTTTGGTCTGCTCGTGCTTGTTCCAGTAACCGGCGGCGATGCTGTCGCCCTTGATCAGCAGGGTGCCGACGGTCCGTTGCGGCACCTCGTTGCCGTTGTCATCGACGATCTTCGCCTCGTAGCCGGGCACGATCTGGCCGGTGCTGCCGGCCCGCGCTTGGCCGGGCCGGTTCGAAATGAATATGTGCAGAATCTCGGTGGAACCGATGCCGTCAAGGATTTCCACGCCAAAACGCTCCAGCCATTTCTCGAACAGGTGGCTGGGCAACGGCTCCCCCGCCGAGACACACATCCGCACCCGGCCGAGGCTGCTGCGGCCGGTCGTTTCCGCCAGGTGGAGCATCGCCGCATAGCTGGTGGGCACGCCGTAAAAAACCGTCGGCCGGTAACGATCGATCACGCCGAACACAGCCTCCGGCGTGGGCCGATCGGAATATAGAACGGTCGTGCCGCCGAGCCGCAGGGGGAAATAAAGCCCGTTGCCCAGGCCGTAGGCGAAGAACAACCGGGCGACGGAAAACGAAAGGTCGTCTTCGCCGAGGCCGATCGTCTTCTCCGCGTAAAGGTCGGCCTCGACGACCATGTCGTGATGGAGGTGGATCGCACCCTTGGGAAAGCCCGTCGTCCCCGAACTGTAGAGCCAGAAGGCCATGTCATCCTTGCTCGTGTCGACCGCCGCGAGCCTTGGCTCGGCGGCGGCAAGCGCCGTCTTGAGACAGTCCGCGCCGGCGGCCGAATCTCCAGCCACAAGCACGTGCTCCAGGTACCGCAGGCTGCCGCGGACCTGGTCGATCTTCGGCTTCAATCCGGCGTGGACGACGAGCACCCGGGCGCGGCTGTCGTTGAGCAGGTACTCGTAATCCGGCGACTTGAGCATCGTGTTCAGCGGCACCGCCACCGCGCCGATCTTGATGCTCCCGTAGAAGGCGTAGACCCATTCGGGCGAGTCGGGCAAAAGGATGGCCACGCGCTCTTCGATGCGAACGCCGAGCTGCCTGAGCAGATTGCCCATCCGATTGACATGTTCGTGCAGCCGGCCATAGCTGACCTGCTCG
>JAMOAF010000818.1 GCA_023621895.1 Planctomycetota bacterium | reverse complement strand
ATCAACGTGATGGCGATCTTCCTCACCGCCCGCGTGCTGGGTTTCGACCTGGGCATCGCCCGAGTCGTCGGCTCGATCACGTTCGCCGTGGTAATCGGGCTGGTGATGGCGGCCGTTTTCAACAAGGACGAGGAGCAGCGGACCGCCGCCGTGATGCAGTTGCCCGAACCGCCGCCCGCCCGGCGGAGCCTGGGGAAGACCTCGCTGTTCTTCACCGCGATGATCGCTTTTCTCGTCTTCAGCGACTGGGCCAACCCCAGCCAGACGCTGATCGAGAAGACCGACGGGACGCGGATGCAGGTGGCCGTGCTGATCCGCACGTCGGAAACCTATCGCGTCCAGCTCGAGGAGCCGCTGGGCGAACTGAAAAAGGGCGCCAAGCTGACCCTGAACCGCAACGAGATCGCGTCGGAAACCGACTTCACGCCACCCAACTACCAATGGGCGGCCTGGATCTATCACCAGCGATGGTATTTCGCCGGCGCGTGCCTGCTGGCGGTGCTGGCCATGGTTTGGCGCTGGTTCGACCGCGAGGAGCTGGGCGCGTGGATGGATCAGACGTGGAGCTTTTCGAAGTCGATCATCCCGCTCCTGTTCGGCGGAGTGCTCGTGACCGGCTTCGTCGGGGCATTGATCCCGGAGGAGGTCGTCGCCGGGTGGGTCGGCGGGGACGGTTTTCGGGCGAATTTCATCGCCTCGCTGGTCGGCGCGATGTGGTATTTCGCCACGCTGACCGAGATTCCGATCCTGGAAGCGCTGCTCGGACTGGGGATGGGCCGCGGTCCGGCGCTGGCCCTGCTCCTGGCGGGGCCCGCCCTGTCGCTGCCGAGCATCGCCGTGATCTACAGCGTCATCGGACTGAAGAAGACATGCATGTTCTGCGCGCTGACCGTGCTCTTGAGCGCGATGGTGGGCATGATTTTCGGTTGGTTTTTCGTGTAACGGCGCGGCACGTCCGCGGCCGTTGCGTAACCTTGGTTGGAGAGGAACAATGAAGCTCGTGCAGATTTTAGGGACCGGCTGCGCCAAGTGCGACAAGTTCAAGCAGAATGCCGAAGAGGCAGTCAAACGGTCGGGCGTCGAGGCCCTGGTCGAGAAGATCACCGACATCAACGTAATCACCGGGTTCGGAGTGATGATGACCCCGGCCTTGGCGATCGACGGAGAAGTGAAGCTCGTGGGCAAGGTCGCATCGCCGGAAGAGATCGAGAAGTTGTTGCAGTAAGGGTCATCGTTTTCGCGCGGGCCGCGGCCTTAAGGTTGGCCCTTGTCAACCTGTTGCCAGAGTGAGTCTTCGGGAAAGACTTCGCCCTGGCCGGTAAGATCGGCGGCGGAATCCGTCGCCGCGGTCCGCAACGGAGGCGCTGTGGACGATTCCCTGGAGAATCCCGTATGGAATTGAAAAACGCCGTTGCCGTCTGCCTGATCTCGTTTTTTTCGGCCACGCTCGTCGTGCTGATTGCCCGATCGCTCGACAACCAGGCAGCCTCGAGGCTGGAACCGCGGTTGACGCAAATCGCCGAGGAGCTTCACGCGCTCCGCACCGGGGGTGGAATCTCCGCCGCTGCGGGCAAGCCGGGGGCAATGGAAACGCTCGACGACGGCCTGGTCGTCTACTATTTCCACGGCGACTTCCGCTGTGCGACCTGCCGCGCGATCGAGTCGCAAACACATGAAACGGTCAGGAACGATTTCGCCGACCGGTTCGAAAGCGGCCAGATCGCCTGGAAAGTCTTGAACTATGACAAGCCCGAGTCGGCCGAACTTGCCAAGAAGTTCGACGTCCACATGGCCAACGTGGTGCTTGCCCGGACAATTGGAGGCCGGATCGAGGACTGGAAGCGCCTGGACGAGGTTTGGGCGCTGGTAGGCGACAAGCCGGCCTTCGCCCGGTTCATGCGGGCGGAGATCAGCCAGATGCTCGGCGAAAGCGCCCCGCCGGCGGAGCCGGCCGAAATCGGCGCGGCAACGGGCGAGACGGCTCCGCCCGCCGACCCGCCGGGTCAAGGCGGGCTGCTCGACATCCCCCTGCCGTCCGCGTCACCGCCTCCTTTGCCGGCGGGCGGCTCGGCGGGCGGCCCGGCGGCCGACCCGCCGCTGCCCGAATGATCCCCAGATGGTCTGACAGGTTACGATTTTGAACGTTAACAGAAACGGAGTCTCCGATGAAACGGATTGCCGTGACCGTGATGACCGGCGCCGCATTGGCCCTGTTGTCTTCCGGTTTTTCCGAACGCGCTGCCGCCGCCTCCAAC
>JAMOAF010000493.1 GCA_023621895.1 Planctomycetota bacterium | reverse complement strand
CGGCCGAACCGTCTGCAGGTGGACGACGATCGCAACGGCGGGTCGGCATAAGCCCGGCCGAGCCGCCGGTAAGCGGATGCCGATCGCAGCGGTGGGTCGGCATAAGCCCGGCCGGGCCGCCTGCAGGAGGACGACGATCGCAGCGGCTGGACGGTTGCAGGCCTGGCCGAGCCGCCTGCAAGCGGATGCCGATCGCAGCGGTTGATCGACATAAGTCCGGCCGAGCCGCCTGCAAGCGGATACCGATCGCAGCGATTGATCGACATAAGTCCGGCCGAGCCGTCTGCAAGCGGATGTCGATCGCAGCGGTTGGCCGACATAAGTCCGACCGGGCCGTCTGCAAGCGGATACCGATCGCAGCGGTTGGACGGCATAAGTCCGGCCGAGCCGTCTGCAAGCGGATACCGATCGCAGCGGTTGGACGGCATAAGTCCGGCCGAGCCGCCGGCTCGGCCTACTTCTTCGGCAACGCCGTTAGAACCCTGTCACGAATGTCGTGCAAGCGCGGCACCGGCTCGTTGCTGAACACAAACCGCACGAACTGGTCGCTGTTAACGTTGCCCCAGTCACGCATGGGGGTCGCCGCAATCTTACCTTTCGCTAGCAGCAACTCTGACGCCTTAAACGAATCGTATCCCATGGCCTTGACATCCAGCAACATCGACCAACTCCCGGCTGCGGACCGAATCGGAAGACCGTCTAACTGCGATACGATCGCGTTGCGCCGGCGTTCCCACTCCTTCACCGCCGAGGTCACATCTTCTTCCGGCGCTTTGAGCGCCTCGACCGCAGCTGTCTGTGCGATTCCGGTCGGTGTCACCACGTTGTAGATGTGAACCTGGGCAATGGTGCGCAGAATCGAAGCGGGTGCGACCACCCAACCGACGCGCCAGCCAATCATGCGGTATTCCTTCGAAACGGACCCGACGGTGATCGTGCGTTCCGCCATACCGGGCAGCGACGCGGGGTGGATGTAGGGGCGGTCGTCATAAATGATACGCTCCATCGCCGCATTGTAGATGAGCCAGATGTTTTTATCCCGACATATCTGCGCGATGTGATCCCACTCTTTCGCGTTGAGCAGCGCGCCGGAAGGCATCGATGGGCTCATGATGAAGAGCGCTTTTGTCCGGCCGGTGACGCTGGCCGACAGCGCTTCGAGATCGAGCCGCCATTCCCCCTGCTGCCACACGAACGGTACGAGCTTCGGCACGGCACCGGCAAGCTTGACGCGGTAGATCATGCCGGCATACGTCGGGTCGGTGAGGATTACTTCGTCGCCCGGGTCGGTGACCGCAAGCAGAGCGTTGAACATCCCCTCCGTACCGCCGCACGTGATAACCACTTCGGTCGCAGGATCATAGCGGTGATTTGTCTGCTTGTACAGGTGGTCGGACACTGCCTCGCACAGCACCGTCTGTCCGGTAAACGGCAGGTAGCTGTTGCAATCGTCGTCGTCGACAGCCAGCCGGGTGGCCTCGATGGCTGCGGCCGGGGGTCGGAGGTCTGTATCCAGGTTTTCCAACCTCAAAATATCGGGGTCGCTGCCGGCAGCAGCGGCTACGCGGTCGATTGAAAACCCAGGTATTCCTTCCAGTCTCTTTACAGTCATAGTGACAAACTCCTTTCTGGTGTAGCTTTGGCGAGTTATGGGTATGTGTGCCGTGCGTGGGCGTCATATGCGCAGGTTGGGCCGGGGAGTGCACAGGTTGGGCCGGTGGATGCACAGGTTGAGTCGGCGGGTGCACAAGTTGGGCAGGCGGATGCGCAAGTTGGGCCGGCGGATGCGCAGGTTGGGCCGGGGAGTGCACAGGTTGGAACGGCGGGTGCACAAGTTGGCCGGGGAAATGGCTGTATGTGTGACAAAATGCCTGAAGTGCACGAATTCCCCTTAAAATCGGGAATCGCTGAGCCAAAATGCCTGATATGCACGATTATATTTACATATAATGGTAAATCGTCGCATAAAGCGGCGATTTCCGCTCAAAATCGGCCGTTTTATCGAAAAAATCGTGCAAAGCAGCGATTTCTGCCCACTCCAGTTCGTAATATCGACGAAATCGTGCAAAGTAGCGATTTTGGCTCACAATAGGCCGAGCCGCCGGTAAGCGGATACCGATCGCAGCGGTTGGTCGACATAAGTCCGGCCGAACCGTCTGCAGGTGGACGACGATCGCAACGGCGGGTCGGCATAAGCCCGGCCGAGCCGCCGGTAAGCGGATGCCGATCGCAGCGGTGGGTCGGCATAAGCCCGGCCG
>JAMOAF010000990.1 GCA_023621895.1 Planctomycetota bacterium | reverse complement strand
GATCGGCGAGAATGAGACCGGCTTTCGCGGCCGAGACGACCTCCTCTATCGCACCGAGGCGTGGGATTTTCTCTTGGCCGGCGGGGCCCTGTTCAACAACCTCGATTACTCCTTCACGCCGGCTCACCCTGGCGGGACGTTTCTCGCGTACACGTCGCCCGGCGGCGGAAGCGCCGACCTGCGCAAGCAGCTTGGCATCCTCAAGAAATACCTCGACGGCTTCGACTTCGTGCGGATGAGGCCGGATTCGAGCGCGGTCCAAAGCGTCAGCCCCACGCTCACGCACTACGCCCTGGTCGAACCCGGCAAGGCCTACGCGATTTATCTCCATGTACCGCTGCCGAAAAAGCCGGAAAAACTCGACTCTTATCGCCGCGCCGATGTTTCAGCCACGGTCAGGCTTCAGTTGCCCCAAGGCGCTTACCGCGTCCAGTGGATCAACACGAAGACCGGCGTGCTCGACGCCGACGAATCCTTTGAGCACGCCGGCGGCAGCCGCTCGATCCGCTCGCCGCTTTTCACGGACGACATCGCGTTGCGGATTGTCGCTGCGGGCTGACCGCCTCCGATCAGAGCGTCCAGCCCTCGCGGTACGGATCGTGCAGGAGCGCATTGGCGTTTGCGTTGTCGGAGAAGCGGTCCTGCCGGGCGTCCCACTGGAGGGTTTGACCGGTTCGGATGGCGATGTTGCCCAGAAGAACGAACTCCGTGAGCAGTTCGGCCCATTCGAAGCGGCATCCGGCCGGCTCGCCGCCGCGGACCGCTTCGGACCATTCGCCCCAGGTGCCCGATCGCCTCGGCAAGGTTTTGGGCACCTCGGCGAACTTCTTGGCACGCTCCTCGGGATAGACTTTCGACCCGATCATTACGCCCTCCCGGCCCACGTACATCTCCCCGCTGTCGGCCAGGTCAGTGCCTTCGAGTTGCCTCGGGCGCGGCGGCTTCAGCCCTCCGTCGTACCAGACGACCCGCACCGGCGGCCGCCCTTGGTGCTCCGGATAGTCGTACGTGACGACCGAGGCCAGCGGCGCTGTCTCGGGAAACACGATCGTCGCCGATGCCTGGATCGCAGTCGGGTGGGTGAGGTTCAGCGCCCGGTAGGGCGTGTTGAGATGATGGCAGCCCATGTCGCCCAGGGCGCCGGTGCCGAATTCCCACCAGCCGCGGAAGTTCCAAGGGTGGTAAACCGCGGCCAGCGGGCGCCCTCTACTCGGCTTGGCCTTGATCTGCTCCAGAGCGTAATGCCCCTCGGGCCACTGGTTCTTGAACGGCCGGTGCCTGGCCGGGCCGAGCCAGAGGTCCCAGTCGAGCGTTGCGGGAATCTCATCCGCTCCCTCGGGCCGCTGCATGCCCTGCGGCCAGAGCGGCCGGTTGCTCCAGATGTGGACCTCGCGGACTTCGCCGATCGCGCCCGCCGCGATCAGCTCACACGTCCGGCAGGCCTGTTCGCTCGTGTTGGGTAAAGCGGTCACCTGGGTCGCCACTTTCTTTTCGCGTGCCTTGGCAGCCACGGCGCGAACCTCCTTGATCGTCCGCGTCAGCGGCTTGACGCAGCAGACGTGCTTCCCCTTGGCGAGCGCCGCGAGCACGATCACGGCGTGGCTGTGGTCGGGAGTTCCGACATAGACCGCATCGAGGTCCTTTTCGGCCTCGAGCATCTCGCGGTAGTCGCGGTAGCGCCGGGCGGCGGGCCAATTGTCAAAGGCCTTCTTCGCATAGACCTGGTCGACGTCGCACAGGGCCACGACCTTGAACCCGGCCGCGTCGCACGCCTTCAACTGTCCGAAGCCCACCCCGCCGACACCCACGCCGGCGAGCGTCGGCTTCTCGCTCGGCGGCGTCTGGCCCGCTCCGCCGAGCACGTGCCGGGGCACGATCGTCGCGGCGGCCACCGCGGCGGTTCCGGCGAGCATTTCGCGCCGCGTGACGGCGACCCGATGTTGGCGATTTTCTCGATTCTGCATGACTGCCTCCCGGTATTTCAACTCAGCGGAACGTTCGTGCCCATGCCGGCCCCTCCCATCGCTGCTGAGTCTAGGAGACGCCGCGCGGAGTGTCAACGAAGATGCCGTGCCGCAGTTCATGCCATCTCGGCAATCTCGGCGGGCCCGAAACTCCGCCGCGCGATGCTGGAGGATTGGGTTCTTGGTGATTGAGGGGCAAAAAGGGCGATTTTTGTGGTATTTGGCGTCTTTTTCGCAACGTACTTCACGGTTTGCAGAAAGAGTTGGGCGCGGGGCGATCACGGAAGCCCTTTGTGGGAT
>JAMOAF010000209.1 GCA_023621895.1 Planctomycetota bacterium | reverse complement strand
GGGGATTGTCGAGTATTCAAATCGGGAGGACGGAGTCTGGGCGAACCGGATGCAAAAGCCATATTCTAACTTCTGTTGTACAAACCACTAGTGTGTATTTTTAATGTGCACTAGAATAGTGCACATTGCAGTCGGGGCGAGAAACCGTAGACTACCCCAGCCGCTCCGATGCAGGGCACTCCAAAGAGGGGTGCAGCGTGAATGTGTTGCCGGGTTTCTGTGCCCAAGTATGCCGCTGCCAGCTTCTAACCGAGGGCTGCGGACGGTTCGTTACACTCGCCGTCCTCCGCCCTGGGCTGGCTTAGGGGTGTCTCTTCGGGACGGGCCGCAAAAAACAGCGGCGGGAGTCTTTATTTTCACCGGCGACCCGTCGTGGGGTGCGTAAAGGCGCCACCCATAACGAGGCCATGGAACCTCAGGCGCTACCCATAAAGACACGACCGGGCATTGGCAAGACCGAAGAGCTCACCGTTGTCTCGTCAATTTATGGGTGGCACCTTTTCCACCCCTCGGCCGTGTGCCAAAATGGGCCGGATTCTGATCGATAACCTCAATCAAAGGCGCCCCACCATGCTCCCCAAGATTCGATGCATCCGGCTCATCCTCCTGTTGATCGCCGGCTTGTTCCCGCTCCGGGCCATCGGCCAGCAGGTTGCATCGCCTCCCCAGCAGCAAGAATCGCGTGAAAAGGAAGACTCGCAGAAGCGCGCAGCGCGGGAGAAGGAAGAAGCTCAAAAACGCGCCGCCCGTCAACAGCAAGACGCCGAGCGGCGTGCCGAGGCGCTGCGGGCCTTGGCTCGGCGGCTCGATGTGGGCCCCGCCTCCGTGATCGCCGACATCGGGGCCGGCAACGGCCGCGACACCTGGGTCTTCGCCGAAATCGTCGGCAAGGACGGCAAGGTCTACGCGGAAGAGATCGAGGAGGGCAAAACGAAGTCGCTCAAGGAAGCGGCGGAAAAACGAGGGCTCGCCCAGGTCCAGGCAATGCTCGGAGATTTCGGCGATCCGCGATTGCCGGCGGATTCGGTCGACATGGCGTTCATGCACCAGGTGTATCACCACCTGTCGCAGCCGCGCGAGATGCTCCAGGGGATTTGGAGGGCACTCAAGCCCGGCGGGCGCCTGGTGGTCGTCGACCGGCGGTTGGGCACCCTGGCCGATTGGGCGCCGGTCGCGGAGCGGACCGGGAAGCACTTCTGGACGGCCGA
Source organism: Planctomycetota bacterium (assembly GCA_023621895.1). Taxonomy (GTDB): domain Bacteria; phylum Planctomycetota; class Planctomycetia; order Pirellulales; family Thermoguttaceae; genus JAAYCB01. Next base: position 1,056 of record JAMOAF010000209.1, on the reverse strand, counting down.
GACGACCGTCGTGCGCGAGGCCCGCGAGCAGGGCTTCCTGTTCGTCGGAAGCGCGGAAGACATCTGGCACGAGAAGGAGGCCTTTGTGCTTGTTTTCCAGCGGCCCAGGGGCCTGGCTGCGCCGGACCGCGATCCCGATCCACCTTCAAAGCTGTCGGAGGCACCAGCCCGGCGGATGCTGCCGGCCGCGGGGCAGCCCTGCTCGCGGGTCGCTTTCGTCGCGCTCGGCGAGGGGCGCAAGCTGATCGCCCCAATCCTCAAGGCCACTTCGGCGGCGGCGGTCGATATCGTCCTCGAAGAATGGGCGACCCAGAAAGATGAGCGGCCCCCGCTCCCCTCCGGCGTGGAAATGCCCTCGGTCCTGACTGCCTCGGGCGACCCCAACCTCGGTCCCGACCCGATCGACGCCGTTTACTTCCTCGACACGTACCACTTGCTCTTCCACGGGCCGCAACTGCTGGCGAAACTCCAGGAGCGGCTCGTTCCCAAGGGGCGGATTTACGTCTTGGATCGCCGCGCCCCGCGGCCGGTCACCCGCCGCGAAGCCAGCCACCGGCGAATGATCGCCCCGGAGACGGTCACGGAGGAGATGGCAAAAGCCGGCTTTGACCTTCTTCGCGAAGAGCCGCTCCCGGCCGCCGACCGCTTCCTGCTCGTGTTCGGCAAGGCGGATAAGTAAGAGCGGCCGCGCGGGAGCGTCCGAGCCAGCCTTGGAGAGGTGTGAAATGACTGTTCGCGAACTATTCGATGCGCTCGACGACGGGAACCAGTCCCAGCCGATCATGCAAACCGAGAGCGGCCAGATTCTCTTGTGGGTGGCGCGCCGAGGCGACCGCTACGCAATCGAAGACAGCACCGGCGATACCGGAAAAGACCAGGGCGAAGAAGAGGCCGGTCCGATCATTGCGCGGTGGATGCGGAAGACCGGACGCGAGGAGTGCCTCGACGACCTGTTGACGTTGATTCGCGTTGAAGTCGCCCGCGAACTGAGGCGCGCCTGATCACGAGCCACGCCGGTCAGAGAAGGGGCCGCCGACTAATCCGCCGTTTCAGCTC
>JAMOAF010000384.1 GCA_023621895.1 Planctomycetota bacterium | reverse complement strand
TGCTCGGCTCGCCGACGATGGCCGGCCGCCACGATCTGGCGCAGCACTTCAGCGTCTCGTGCGGGCTGGCCGCCCTGCTCGGTCCCGGCGCGGCGGAAACCGCGGGAGTGGCCAAGGAGCTGGCCGACGCCCGGCGGGGCAGCGGCTTCAGCTTTGCGGACCTGGCTGCCGACCTGGCCGGCATCGCGCTGGCGCGGCACATCGGCGACCAAGGTGAAAACCTTGCGGAACTGGCCGAGGATTTCAGCGTCGCACGGTTCTTTCCGGACGTGGAGGACCTGGCCGAAGGGCTGGCGTGGCAGGAGTTTTTCGAGTCGTACGGATCGGTTCAAGACGCGCGTTTCAACGCCCAGCGGGCGGCGATTCTCGACCGCATTCAGGCCCTGCCGGGCTACGGGCGATGAGGGTTTCACGTTGGCGGCGTCGCCTGTCGCGGCTTGTCTAAGACACCGGGCAGTGAGCGCACATCAGTGGATGGTCACGTGTGCGGCCAGTATAATGCTGAAGGGCAAGTGCTCACGATGATCATATGAACGTCGACAGTCGCCGCCAGTGCGAGAACACGCGAGCAAAGCTGCGAGAGCTCGAACAGCTTTACGAGGAGAAGCGCGCCGCGCCGGCAGATGCGTGCATTCGCGAATTGACTCTGCGCTCAATCAATAAGCCGATCAACCAGTTCCGGGAAGAGACTGCACGCTTTGAGGCTCGGGCCCGTTCCGTTTCTCCGTAGGGCCTCGCCGCACGGTCCGCGGCGAGTAGCCTTCCCTGTAGCCGCCGAGGCGTGCCGCATTCTCGACGAAGGGGGGGTTGTTCGCGGCCGTATCATGGATTGGAACAATTGCCGGTGGTGGCCGCCGCGGGAACCGGCTCGGAGGGTGGCTTCGAGACGCGACAGTGCCGTGCGGCCGGCCCACGGCATGGATGGGTCTGGCGTGAGTCGCGGCAGGAGTCGGATTGATGGACGTGATTGCAGGTCCGGAGGTGAAACGGCTGAGCGAGGTTGACGGTCGATGGTGCGTGTCGATTTTCATGCCGGCGCACCGGGCCGGAGCCGAGACGCAGCAGGACCGGATCCGGCTGAAGAACTTGCTCCGCGAGGCGGAGCGGCAGTTGGTCGAGGCGGGGCTGCGAACTCCGGACGCAGCGGCGATTCTCGAGCCCGGCCACGCTCTGTTGGCCGAGAGCGACTTCTGGCAGCACCAGAGCGACGGGCTGGCCGTGTTCGCTCACCGAGGCGAGTTTCATCGCTATCGCGTGCCGCTGCGTTTCCAGGAGCGGGTGGCCGTGGCGAAGCGTTTCCAGCTCAAGCCGCTCTTCCCCCTGCTGAGCGGAGACGGCCATTTCTTCATCCTCGCCTTGAGCCAGAACGAGATCCGGCTGCTGGAAGCCACGCGCCACGGCGTCGACGAAATCGAGGTCGAGCAACTCCCCTCGAACCTGCGCGAGGTGATGGGGGAAGACCAGCCGGAGAGGCAGGTCCAGTTCCACACCCGCACCGGGGAGCGAGGGGGGGAGCGTGCCGCGGTATTTTACGGGCATGGTCCCGGCCAGGAGCACACCAAGGAGCAGTTGGAGAAATTCTTCCGGCGGATCGACTCGGCGCTGTGCGACTATCTGGGCGAGGATCGGCAGCCGCTGGTGCTGGCGGGCGTGGATTACTACTTCCCGATCTACCGCGGCGTGAGCCGCTACGCGCCGCTTGCGCCCGGCGGCGTTGCGGGCAACCCCGAACGGTTGCGTCCCGACGAGCTTCACGCGCGGGCGTGGCCGCTCGTCGAGCCGCTCTTCACGCAAGCCCGGCAGGCCGCGCTGGCGCGCTGGCGGCAGCTTGCCGGCACGGGCCGCACGTCGGCGAACCTGGCGGAGATTCTGCCGGCGGTGAGCCAGGGTCGCGTGGAAACCTTGTTCGTCGCCACGGACCGCCAGCAGTGGGGCACGTTTGACGACGAGCGCCAGGAGCTGCGCCTCTGCGAGACGGCGAGCGCGGAAAATGAAGACCTGCTGGACCGGGCGGCGGCGAGCGCCTATCTGCTGGGCGGCGCGGTCTACGCAATGAATTCGGCCGAGTTGCCGGACGCAGCGCCCGCCGCGGCGATTTACCGGTTTTAGGCGGGCTCAGTCGATTCCGCCGATTGACGGCGCGCGGCAGGGCTGGCCGGCGCGCCGCCGGCCGGGCGGTGCGCGGGTTTGCGCGGGTTTGGGTTCGGCGGGCGCGATGAGCGGCGTCTATTGCGCCGCTTTGCTCAGAAGCCAGGCTTTATCGCC
>JAMOAF010000811.1 GCA_023621895.1 Planctomycetota bacterium | reverse complement strand
GGCGGATCCTTCGGTTTCCCACTACAGTCCCCGGCTCGCGCGCCACCCAAAAATCCCGCCGGCTTGCCCGGCGGATCGTTCGGTTTCCCACTACCTCCCCCGGCTCGCGCGCCACCCAGAAATCCCGCCGGCTCGCCCGGCGGATCATTCGGTTTCCCACTACCTCCCCCGGCTCGCGCGCCACCCAGAAATCCCGCCGGCTTGCCCGGCGGATCGTTCGGTTTCCCACTACCTCCGCCGGCTCGGCCTCCCCCAAGAATCCCGCCGGCTCGCCCGGCGGATCCTTCGGCTTCCGACTACATCACCGGCTCGCCCAGCGCAATCTGCTCTCGCGGCGCCGCGCGCTCACGGAACGGTTGATCAGCCAGGCCGCACCAGCCTACAATGGCCCGCACTGGCTTGACGGTCCCCGCTGCGACTGCCAGCGGCGATGGGCATTTCTTTCGTTACACAGTCGCACACAGACAATCTTGGCGTCAGAATATTTCAAGGAGTATTAAAGTGAGAAACTCGACTCTGACCCGGCGTGCGTTTCTCGCCGCGTCCGCCCGAGTTGGCGGCGTGCTGGCGGCTCCCCTGTTCATTCCCGGAACAACGCTCGGCAAGGATGGCGCCGTGGCCGCGAGCGAACGGATCACGGCCGGCGGCATCGGGATCAACGGCCGCGGCACCTATGTCCTCGGCGCGCTGTTGGCGCTGCCGGACACGAAGTTCCTGGCCGTCTGCGATGTCCGAGCCGATCGGCGCAAGGCGGTCAAGGAGATGGTCGACGCCAAGTACGGCAACAAGGATTGCGACACCTACCGCGACCTTCGCGAACTGCTCGCGCGGAAGGACATCGATGCCGTGCTGATTGCCACGGGCGACCGCTGGCACACGCCGGCCTCGGTCATGGCGGCGAAGGCCGGCAAGGATGTCTACGTCGAAAAGCCCTGTTCGATGTCGATGGGCGAGAGCCGGATTCTGGCCGACGCGATGCGGCGCTACGGGCGCGTGTTTCAGGTCGGAACGCAGCGGCGAACCATCGAGAGTTTCAAGTTCGCGGTCGACCTGGCCCGCAGCGGAAAGCTGGGGAAGCTGAAAACCCTGCACGCCTCCCTGGCGTTTTACGGGGGCGGTCCCCATGGCGAGCACGTCCGCCACGACTGGCTTCCGGCCGAGCCCGAGCCGCCCAAGGAGACGTTCGATTGGGACCTCTGGCTGGGACCGGCGCCCTGGCGGCCCTACAACGGCGCGTATCGCGGGATCAGTGGATGGTTGAGCCATTTTGACTTCAATGCCGGCGGCGGGTGGTTGAATTGGGCCAGCCACACCGTCGATTTGTGCCAGTGGGCCAACCAGAGCGACGGCACGACACCGATCGAGTTCGAGCCGGTCGGCCCGGAGAGCGGTTACGCGTCGAAGCACGTCGTCGAGGCCCGCTATGCCAATGGAGCGAAGTTGGTGATGCGCCCCTGCGACGACAAGGACTGGCTCCCCCTCGGGACATGCCAGGTCCGATTCGAGGGCGAAGAAGGTTGGGTGGAAACGGGCGACAGCAACGAGGTGGCACTCTATCCGGAATCGCTGCGCACGGAGCGAACGGTATTCGAAAAGGTGGGAACGTACCCCATTGCGCATCTCCGCAATTTCTTCGACTGCGTGAAATCCCGGGCCCAGCCGGCGACCAACGCCGATATCGCCCGCTCGTCGCATGTCGCCTCCCACGCGGCGGCGATTGCCTGGATGCTGGACCGCAAGGTGGTGTTCGACCCCGCGAAGGAAGAGTTCGTCGGCGACCAAGAGGCCAATCGCATGCGGACGCGGGCCATGCGCGAGCCCTGGAAAATCATGTAGTCGCCGTCGGAAAAGACTATCGCGCGAATCGATCCCGGACAACAAAACAAAGAGGTGTGACGATGATAACCCGTTTCCAAAGAGTGTCTGCAATCGTTGCCGTGGTGTTCCTGATTGCCGCAGCGCCGGCGATCTTGCCGGGCCAAGGCAGCCCGGCGATGGCGGCCGAGGATGCGGCAACGAGCGCCGAGGCCGCCAGGCTGATCGGCATCTTGCAGTCGGATGCCGAGCCGTTTGACAAGGCCAAGGCGTGCCAGCGTTTGGCGCTCATCGGCGGCCCGGAAGCGGTGCCGGCGCTGGCCGCTCTGCTGGCCGACGAGAAGCTGGGCACTTATGCCCGGTTCGGACTCGAGCCGATTCCCGACCCGAGCGTCGACGACGCCTTGCGGAGCGCCCTGGGAAAACTTCAGGGGCAGCTCTTGGTTGGGG
>JAMOAF010000173.1 GCA_023621895.1 Planctomycetota bacterium | reverse complement strand
CCGATTTCCGAATCGCCGATTCCCGAACTGCCGCTGGACGATTTGGAGCCGAGCGGCCCGCCGTTTGACCGATAGCCGCGTGGGCTTGCCCCGCGCTGGCGCCGCCATCGACCGGCGCCCGCCGCGGCGAGTCCTTCGATTTCACGATGTCAGGGCCTTCCACGATGCATCGATCCGCCAATCCGACGTTCCGCCGACCGGCGCCGCCGCGGGGTTTCACCCTGCTGGAGGTCTTGATCGCGTCGATGCTGATCGCCGTGCTGATGGCTTCCGCCTGGCATATCCTGGGCCTTTACACCGACATGTTCGAACGAGGCGAGACGCGGACGGAGGAGAGCCAGTTGGTGCGCACCTTGGCGCAGCAGTTTTCCGACGATTTGGTCGGCGCCATCCAGGACCCCGTGTTCATCGATCCGAATTCGCCTGGCCCGACCGGCGCGCGGCGGTTCGGGATTTACGGATCGTCGAGCGAGCTGCGGATCGACGTGCTGCAAATCCCGGCGTTCGAGACGGCTCCCGCGGTGACGGCCAAGGAGATGGAAAACGCTGCCGCGCCGCGGAAGCTCCAGGCGCCCGAGCTCCGCACGGTCTACTACCGCTTCCAGGGGTCCGTTGTTGCCGGCGCCGGCGAGGACGAGCGGGTTGGGCTGACCCGCCGGGAGCTGGATTTCGAGACACCCGAGAAATTGGACGAAAACGCGCCGGCGGCAGCAATCGGTTTGGCCAGCCCGCCCGCGGCCAGCCCGCCCGCGCCGCGCGGGCAACCGGCGGCGTTCGACCAATTGCTCGAGGCCAGCCTGGCAAGTTCCGTGACCTGGGCGCCGGAGGTGATCGCGCTGAAGTTCCGCTATTTCGATGGATCGGCCTGGCAGGGTTCGTGGGACAGCCTCGCCAAGCGCGGGCTGCCGGTGGCCGTCGAGGTCACGATGGCGGTCAGCTCATGGCAAGGGGCCGAGGCGATCCGCTCCGCGGCGGCCGCCGCGGCGGGGCAATCCATCGCGGGGCAGCCGCTCAGCGAGGTCATCGGCCCGGGGACGAAGAAGAAAACGCCGCAGCCCAGGGTCCACCGCGTCGTGGTCCGCCTGCCCAATTCGCCCCATTATAAGCCGCCCCAGGAAATCCGCCGCAGGGCGGCGCCGAGGATCGCGGCGCCCGCCCCGTTGCCGAAAGTGATTCTCACGCCCTCGCGACCCAGGCAGCCGGCCCAGCGGCTCGCTCCCGACCAGTGGATACGAAACGAATGACAACCCGCCGAGTCGAATCCCGCAGGCTTTTGCCGCGCCGGCGACGCTGGCCAGCGCCGCGGCGCGGGATGGTGCTGTTTGTCGTCGTCATCTTCGTGGCGATGATCAGCCTGGCGGGGTTGAGCTACGTGGCCGTGATGTCGATGGAGCACAAGGCCGTCAGGCTTCGCGGCGACGAGTTACAGGTCGAGATGGCCGTTGGCTCGGGGATCGAGGCGATCCGAGCGCACTTGACGCAGCCGCCCAGGAACGCTCGGGCGGCCTTGTATCGCGGCGATCCGCAGCGGCGTTTTCGCGGAGTGGTCGTGGCGGACGATTCGGCCGGCGGGCGCCGCACCCGGTTCAGCGTCGTCTCGCCGCGGGTCGAAGAAGAACGGACGGCGGGGCTCCGCTTCGGATTGTCGAATGAATCGGCCCGGCTGAATCTGGGCGTTCTCATCGAGTGGGATCGGCTGCGCCCCGGTTCGGCCCAGGATGCCCTGATGAATCTGCCCGAAATGTCGCAATCGATTGCCGATGCGATTCTCGACTGGATCGATCCTGACTCCGATCCGCGCGGCTCGGGCGCCGAAGCCTCGTATTACTCGGGGCTGGGGCTCCCCTACGGTCCGCGAAACGCCGAGCCGACTTCGCTGGAAGAGCTGCTGCTGGTGCGCGACGTGACGCGGCAGCGGCTGTTCGGCGCCGACGAGAACTTCAACTACCGGATCGACGCCGGGGAGCAGGCCAGCGGCGGGGGTCGGACCCTGTCGCCCGCCGGCGCGATGTCGACACCCTGGGCCATGCTGCTGACCGTGTTCAGCGCCGAGAAGAACGCCAGGCCGGACGGCAAGCCGAAAATCGATTTGAACGAGCGCGACCTCCGCTCGCTTCATGGCAAGCTCGCCGAGGTGATCGATTCCGACCTGGCGGCGTTCATCATCCTCTGCCGGCAGTATCGCCAGGTCCGGCTCGACGGCGCGGCGGACAAGGGCGTGCCGATTCGCACGGTCCAGCTCGACCTGGCCGTGCCCGCCCGGTAC
>JAMOAF010000476.1 GCA_023621895.1 Planctomycetota bacterium | reverse complement strand
AGGGCTGCCGGGATAACGGACCTGCGGTCGCTTGACGGATTGCGGGCTGTGCAGGTGACCGAGCGCCACGTAGTCGAACGCATCGAAAAGCGAGGCGTCCACCGCCTCGCTGCCTCCCACGCTGATATCTTCTGATTCGCACAGCGTCGCGCCTGCCACGAACTGATGCGTCACGAGAATATTTTTTACATCCGGATCCAGCGGCAGGCTTTCGACGATCAGCCGGATCGCCTCGTTGTACGAGCGGATGTCTTCGTCGGGGAAATAGCGCCGCACGTGCGCGGGACGCACGAACGGGAGCATGTAGATGTCCGCAGCGTCCCCCGAACCCTCGATCCGAATCGGTGCAGGCGGCCCGGCGAACACCGGCGCAACGTGCACGCCGCTTGGAATCATCAGCCGCGATCCAAACGCCAGCCTCTCGGGCGAATCGTGGTTGCCGCTGATGATGAATATTTTTCGCTGTCCGTCCGCCAGACGGAACAGAAACTCGTCGAACAGGCCGACGGCCTCGGCGGACGGCACGGACTTATCGTAGATGTCCCCTGCGAGCAGCACCGCATCGGGCTGCTCGTGTTCCACGATGTCCGCAATCTGGCTCAGGATGTATTCCTGATCTTCCAGGAGCGGATACTCGTTGAGCTTTTTCCCGATGTGCAGATCGGAGAGGTGGATGAGCTTCACGCGGGAACTCCTTCCTTTTCTCTGCGCTTCGCGGCTTTCGGCCGGCGGGTCGGTCGGTTCAGATCCTTGGTGCGCAGGCGCAGCGCGTTCGTTACGACGAAGATCGAGCTGGCGGCCATGGCAAATCCGGCCAGCATGGGGCTGAGCAGGATCTGGTAAAACGGATACAGCACACCCGCAGCGATGGGAATGCCCACCGTGTTGTAGAAGAAGGCCCAGAACAGGTTCTGCCGTATATTGGTGAGCGTCAGCCGGCTCAGGTTGACCGCACGGACCACGTCGTTGAGGTCGCTCTTCATCAGCACGACGTCGGCCGATTCGATGGCGATGTCGCTGCCGCTTCCGATGGCGCAGCCCACGTCGGCCTGCACGAGCGCCGGTGCATCGTTGATGCCGTCGCCCACCATCAGCACCGTGTGGCCCTGGTCCTGCAGCTCCTGCACGGCGTAGGCCTTTTCTTCGGGCAGCACTTCGGCCAGCACGCGGTCGACGCCGACTTCGCGTCCGATGGCCGCAGCCGCCGCCTTGTTGTCGCCGGTCAGAAGCACGGTCGTCAGCCCCATGTCGTGCAGAGCTGCGATCGCCTTTTTGCTCGTCGGCTTGACGGTGTCCGCTACGCCGATGACGCCGGCGAGCTCGCCGGCGAGCGCCACGTACACGACGCTCTGCCCCAGAGACGTTACGCGGTCTACAAACGATTCGGCTCCGCCGATATCGACGCCGGCTCCTTCGAGCAGCGCGGCATTTCCTGCCAGCAGTTCGCCTCCGTAGCTGAGCTTGGCGCGGATGCCCTTCCCCGCCACGTTCTCAAATCCGGTTATGTCCATGGAACTGGAGAGTTCCCGGCTCTCTGCCTCTTCGACAATCGCCTTAGCCAGCGGGTGATCCGACAGGTTTTCCGCCAGCGCCGCGAGCGCCAGGAAATCGTCTTCCGCACCGTCGACAGCGAGAACCTCCGTTACGCGGGGTTTGCCTTCCGTGACCGTCCCCGTCTTGTCGAGCACGACGACGTCGGCGCCCTGCATCACTTCGAGCGCTTCTCCGCTGCGGATCAGGATGCCGTTTCCGGCCCCCAGACCCGTACCGACGATGATGGCCGTCGGCGTCGCAAGCCCGAGCGCGCACGGACAGGCGATGACGAGCACGGCGGTAAAGATGCGAAGTGCAAACGACGCCTCCTTGCCCATCAGCAACCACAGCAGCGCCGCTGCGATCGCAATAGCGATGACGACGGGAACGAATACGCCGGCGATGCGGTCTGCGATCTTGGCGATCGGCGCCTTTTTTTCCTGCGCATCCTCGACGAAGCGGATGATCTTTGCAAGCGTCGTGTCTTCGCCGATGCGCGTCACCTCGACGTACAGCGCGCCGCTGCCGTTGATGCTGCCGCCGATAACCGGGCTGCCGACTTCCTTGTCCACCGGGATGCTTTCTCCGGTGAGCATGGATTCGTCGACGCTGCCGGTTCCCTCTTTGACCGTCCCGTCCACCGGGAACTTCGCTCCGGGGCGCACGAGCACCGTGTCGCCGACGACGAGCGTATCCGAGGGTACTTCGGTTAATTCGCCGTTTCTGACCAGAATG
>JAMOAF010000519.1 GCA_023621895.1 Planctomycetota bacterium | reverse complement strand
AGGCAACGTGTACCTGACCGGAAAAGGCGTGTTCGTTTTTGACAAGGCCGGCAAACAGATCGATCATATCGCCGTTGATGAGCCGTGGACCGCGAACGTGAGTTTCGGCGGCACGAACATGGAATACTTATTCATCACGGCCAGCAAGGGCTTGTACCGGCTCCAGACTCGTGTAAAGGGCGTCGGAAGCCAGTAATCACGGGGTTTATGCCCTATTCGAGCGAGTGCGTTCTGCCAGACCGGATAGCGGAGAAACTCGCCCGGAAGGGGGCCGCGCGCTGCAGTCCGCCGGGCATGTAGCGCCAGGCCCGGCGCCGGACGGGGTTAACGTGGACAAGACGGGCGCGAGGTGAACATGAAGAAAAACAGTGGTGTCAATCGCAGGGACTTCTTGAAAAACGCCGGAACAGCCGCGGCAATGATGGCGGCCGCTCCGTCGATCACCGGGGCGGCGGAACCGGCCGCGGACCCCGTGCGGCTCGCCCATATCGGCACGGGCGTGCGCGGCTGGGACCTCATCAAGTACACGGGGGCTCACAAAGGCGCGAAAGTGATGGCCGTATGCGACGTATACAAGCCGCATCTCCAGCGCGGGCTTGAAGCAAGCAACAATCCCGGCGTCAAGGCCATCACCGATTATCACGACGTGCTCGCCGACCCCAACATCGAGGCGGTGGTCATCGCCACTCCCGACCACTGGCACGAGCAGATGCTTATCGACGCCGTAAACGCCGGCAAGGACGTGTATTGCGAGAAAGGCTGGACCACCTCGATCGCCGCCGCGAAACGGATGCGCGAGGCGGTCAAGAAGCAGGGGGCCATCATGCAGCTGGGCCACCAGGGCCGGCAATGGCCCGCCGCGGCCGCGGGCGGAGACCTCATCCGCGCGGACCGCATCGGCCCCCTCACGTTCGTCAAAGTGGGCCGCTATTTCAACGCTTCCCCCGACCGGCCGGTGTGGCGCTGGTACGGCAACTATACATGGTACGACCACCCCGACCCCAAACAAGTGCTCGCGGACCTGGACTGGGCAAAATGGCTGGGGCCCGCGCCGGCTATCGATTTCAACGAGCGGCATTTCTGGCATTGGCGCTGCTACTGGCAGTACGGCACCGGCCAGGCCGGCGACCTCCTCTCGCACGAGATGGACTACGTGCAGACGGTCCTGGGCTGGGGCATCCCCGATACCTGCGCCTGCGCGGGGCTGAACGCGTTCTGGAAAGACGACCGCGAAACCCCCGACACCTGGCTCGCAACGTACCAGTTCGAGAGCCATGACTGCACGGCCATCTTCGAGGGCATCATGAACTCGAACCGCATGCAGACCCCCGAATTCGTCGGGCGCCAGGGCCGGATCATCTACAACGGGATCGGCCAGGACGCCAGCCGCTACGAACTGTACCCAGACGTGCCCGCGTGGCGCATGGGCGAAGCTCCCCCTGAGCCCGCCGAACGATTCGACCCGGTCGCCGCGCCGCCGCAACCCACGCACATGGAGGACTTCTTCAACGCCGTGCGGACGCGGAAACCCCCGCGCTGTAACGAGGACGAGGCTTTTATTGAGGCGGCGACCCTCTTGATGAGCGTCGAATCGTACAAACAGAAGCGCCAGGTCCGATGGGACAGGGAGCGCGAAGAAATCGTGTAGCTGGCGGCGGGTATGTTGTGCTACGGCGCCGTTACCGCCGTGCGAGTTTCCAGACGTCGCTCTGCATGTTGTTTCCGGCGACTACCCAGAGTGCGCCCTTATACACGAAGATGCTCGAGGCATGTCTCGGCGCCCATGGCGTGCCGGGCACTTCGTGCCACGTAACGCCGTCGCCCGAGTGCCAGACGTCGTTACGGTTCTGCTTGTTCCAGCCCCCGAGCACCCACATGCGGCCGTCGAACGCGGCCACGTCATGATATTGCCGGGGATGCCACGGGGCGTGCTCAAGGCGGCATTCCCAGTGAATGCCGTCCGCGGTGCTCCAGACGTCGTTGTAGAAATTCCGCCCGGGCTGTTTCGGGGTGTCGTAGGTACCGCCCCCGAGCACCCACAGGCGGCCGTTCAGCACCACGTTGCCGCCGATCATCCCGCGCGGGGACCAGTGGGGCCCCTCCGGGACCACCTTTGTCCAGTGAACGCCGTCGGAGGTGTTCCAGATATCGTCATGAAACACTTCTTCGGCGGGAGCAAACTGAGGCGTGGTCTGGCCGCCCATAACCCAGATCTTGCCATTGAACGCCGCGGTGTAGTGAAGTACCCGGGGCGCCCAGGGAACGTCCTG
>JAMOAF010000489.1 GCA_023621895.1 Planctomycetota bacterium | reverse complement strand
GGGGCACCGGGACCGGCAGCGCCTGGGGCGCCGGGCGCGGGGGCAGCCGGCGGAGGCACACCGTGATCGTCGCGACGTTCGTCTCATGAAGGATCGAAAAAAGCCATCCCGTGATACACGGACCAGTCAGGAACCGGAACGATGAAAAAAAAACTGAATCTCGGCAGCGGTGGGATCAAAGGTCTGATCCTCAAGCACATTGAGAAGGCCGTGCTGGGGATTGTCGTGGTGCTCTTCGTTCTTCTGGTCGTTCGATCGATGGGACTTCAGGGTGATTTCGCATTGAAGCCCGACGAGCTCCAAGAGGCGTCGTTGCAGGCGGAAACCTCGATCAAGCAGCCGAAGCCGCCGCTGAAGGAGAAGATCCCGGTGCCGCACTGGGACGACATCGCGCGAGGAATCGACGACGATGTGCTGGCCAGCCCCTACGGTCTGCCGCTCCGATGGATGCATCCGTTGTTTCCTGGCGCGACGCTGCGCACCGAGCCGGAGGTGTTTCCGCTCGAGGAATTGCGGGCGGAGACGGGATTCGGCGGCATCCAGATGTCGATGGCGGGAATGGGCGCCGGGTCGGCGGTTGGCGCTCCGGCCGGGGCCGCGATGCCGTCGCCGATGCCGTCGGCTTACGGCCCCGAGGGGGGGATGGGGATGGGGATGGACGCGCCGGGCAACGTCAAGGGGCAGCGTTGGGTCGTGTTGACGGGACTCCTTCCGTACAAGAAGCAGTGGCTCGAATACGGGCGAGTCTTTCGGAACGCGGAGTTGAAGGACCCGCGCCGCGACGTGCCCCAGTACATCCACTACCAGGTGCAACGCGCCGAGGTTACCCCCGGCGTGGATCCGCAGCCGGAAGACTGGAAATCGATCAACGTGGTCCGCGAGTTGGTGAAGACGCGAGCCTGGGCCGGCGCGCAGCCGGAAGTAATTTTCCCGAAATTCCTCCACCCTCCAGTTCCCAACATGGTTCCGATGGCATTTCCGCTGCCGCCGATCGCAAGAAAGGTGTTTGGCGAGGAGATTGCGCACGAGCCGCAGATTCCTCGTTATTATCAGATGGAAATGCCTAAGCTGCCGGAGTTGGACATCGACAAGATCGAGGACGATCCGACGAAGTTGCGCGATCCGCGACTGCGCGGCGCGGCGGGGTTGGCCGGCGGGGCTTATGGAGCAATGGCCGAGGGGGGCCCCGGTCTGGATTACGGCATGGCCTACGAGCAAGATTATGGCGCGTACGGCGGTCTCGGGGGGGCTTACGGCTACGGCGCTGAGGGTGGCATGGCGTATGGCGCCGAGGGCGGCATGGCATATGGCGGCCTGGAGGGGGCATCTGGTGGATATGGAATGGGCATGCCGCGGCGCGACATACCCGAGTACCAACTGTTCCGCTTCTTCGATTTTTCGGTGGAGACCGGCAAGTTCTATCGCTATCGCGTGATGCTGCGGCTTGCCAATCCGAACTACGAATTGCCCGTGCAATACCTGGCGGACGAGAACCTGGCGGAATCGACTTTCGTGGAGGCTCCATGGAGCGAGGAGACCAAGACGATTCGAGTGCCGATGGACAGCCGGGTTTTGGCGGGACCCGTAAAGCCATCGCTGAACGTCAATGTGCCGCCGCGGGGAGCCATCGTCGCGGTTCATTTTGACAGCACAAATGGCAAGGAGGTTGCCGAGGAGTTCGAAGTCGATCGCGGGCAGGTCTTGAATTTTCTCGGCGTGGAAGTCGCCAAGCAGAAACCGCTTGGCGGGATGACGCCGTACGGCAACGCTGGGTTGGACATGATGGGCGCGGAAGCCGGCATGTACGATCCGATGATGGTTGGCGCGGAGGGGGCCGGGTTGCAGCGTCCAGCTCCCAAGAAGCGCCAGCCTCAAGAACCGGCCGAGAAGGTAGACTACGTGACCGAGATGCTCGTTCTGGATTTCCTGGGCGGGGAATCGCTCATCGGCAAGGATCGCGACGCGAAGGCGGAGGGGCGATTCCTGCTGATGGATCCGGCCGGCAATCTTGTCATGCAGGACGAATTGGACGACAACGAGGAATGGGTCGTCTACAATCCCCCGAAAGTTGAGAAACAGCCGGCACAGGCGGAAGGCCTTGAGAAAGCCGGCGGGGAATTCGGCGGAGCCATGCCGGGCGGAGCGATGCCGTGATCAGGAAGCGGTGAAGGCCGAGGGGCCAAACCGCCAAAATAGTCCTGCTCGAACCGAATCCGAGCCCGAGTCGCCGTGGTGCGACAGGGCTCTTTTTTTTTCTTCCCACGGCTGATC
>JAMOAF010000484.1 GCA_023621895.1 Planctomycetota bacterium | reverse complement strand
GCCAGCCCGGGCCTGGCGCAGCGTCCGAGAAACGGTCCCGATACCTCCGACAAGCCCCAGGACCGGGCGGGTTGCACGCGCAAGAGCCCCGGAACTCCGGGGCTCTCAGGCGAGTGGAGTCCCAGGGAGTGGTGTATGAGCTGAGGTTCTGAGGGGAGGTCCCCCAGACGCGACGGTCACCGCGTCAGCCTTGAGAAGAAGCACTACCAACTACTCAAGGAGATCACGGTGACTGTCCCTACCACTATCGACCCTGCCGCATGGCTGGGCAACTATCTCGCCGGCGAGGACGGCGACACGGATTTGGCTCGGGCGATGCTCGGCGCGTTCGCGAACGTGTTGATGTCGGCGGAGGCGTCGGCGACGTGCATGGCGGCGTACGGCGAGCGGACTGACGAGAGGGTTAACTCGCGTAACGGTTATCGGGACCGGAAGTGGGACACGAGGGTCGGCACGGTCGATCTGGCGGTCCCGAAGCTGCGGGAGGGCAACTACTACCCGGACTGGCTGCTCACCCACCGCCGCCGAGCTGAGCAGGCCCTGACCACGGTCGTGGCCCAGTGCTACGTCGAGGGGGTGTCGACGCGGCGGGTCGATGATCTGGCCAAGGCGATGGGGATCGACGGTTTGTCGAAGTCGCAGGTGTCGAGGATGGCGGCCGAGCTCGACGGCAAGGTCGCGGAGTTCCGTGACCGCCCGTTGGATGCGGGCCCGTACCGGTATCTGTGGATCGACGCGCTCACCCAGAAGGTCCGCGAGTCGGGCCGGGTGGTGAACGTGTCGGTCGTGGTCGCGACGGCGGTCAACGCTGAAGGGCGCCGTGAGATCGTCGGTTTCGATGTGGTCACAACCGAGTCGACGACATCGTGGACCGAGTTCCTGCGAGGCCTGGTGGAACGGGGCCTGAACGGTGTCGAGCTCGTGATCTCCGACGCGCACGGCGGTATCAAGAACGCTATAGCGACGGTGTTGTCGGGGGCGGGCTGGCAGCGATGCCGCACCCATTTCATGGCGAACCTGGCATCGAGGGTCCCGAAGAAGGACTGGCCGATGGTCGCCGCGTTGGTGCGGTCGATCTTCGAGCAGCCCGATCGTGACGGGACCTGGAACCAGCTCGGCGAAGTGATCGACAAGCTCACCAAGGCCGGGTTCGTCGACGTTGCCGATTACGTGCTCGACGCCGCCGAGGACATCTTGGCCTTCGCAGCGTTTCCGGTGGAGCACTGGCCCAAGATCCGTTCGAACAACCCGCAGGAACGGCTCAACAAGGAGATCCGGCGGCGTACCGATGTCGTGGGAATCTTCCCGAATCGGGCTGCGGTGATCCGCCTCGTCGGTGCGTTACTCGCCGAGCAGACCGACGAGTGGGCGATCTCCAAGCGCTACATGAGTCTCGAATCCCTCAAGACAGCCCACAAGGCGGAGGCGTCGACAGCGCCGCCCACTGTTCTCGAGGCTGCATCTGGCTGACCGAACCCCGACCGCTGGGCCGGCGACCAGACCGGCGTCCACCCGACCGCACGGCCGGCTAGACAGCCACGCCCAACCCCACATTTACGATCGAAAAGAGGTACTTCACAACCGACATCATTCATGATAGAAATCACGAACTCGTCGATCGGTATCTACGATCAACGAAGGTTGATGAGTTGACCGTCGCAACCGACGCCTCATACACCACTACGCGGGACTTGACCCAAATCCGAAGACCCCCTTGACCTCGGTGGGGGTGACGTAGATCGTCGCCGAACTCGTGCCACAGGTTGCTTTCGCCTACGTTCGGCGCGCCGAGTGGACTCCTCGTTCGCGGGCACGCCGCACTACCGCTCGAAGTTCGACCGTTCCGAATACGAGAAACGCTATCGCTGCAAGCCCGAGCCGGACATCTCCCGACGCGAAGGCACCGAAGATGAGAAGGGGTGCCGTGGCGAGCATGCACAGCCCAATCGAATTCATGTACGTCACAAGCGGCTCTCGTCGACGCGGGCGGAAACCCGTTCGCTCACGCGGATACCTCATTGTCTGGGCGGAATCCCGCCCTGGCCCGAATCGATTCCGTATCCCGGGGATGTCATCTGCCACGGCTTGTTGGTTATGGGCTGCGGGTGCATCGTAGGTGTGACGTGCGGAGGTTGACGTGGCGGAGATAGCGGCGGCGGAATCTGGCACAACGCATCAACGAGTGTCGCGAAGGAGCTGATCACCCACGCTGGCGGACCTCCGCCGATTTTCGTCGCCAACGCGTCAACGAGAAGCAGGGCTCGGCCTGCG
>JAMOAF010000946.1 GCA_023621895.1 Planctomycetota bacterium | reverse complement strand
GGCGCCGACCTGGCTCGCCGCCTGGGGCATGCCGTAAACGACGCTCGTCCGCTGGTCCTGAGCGATCGTATGCCAGCCGGCGCGGCGGAGTTCGAGCAGCCCCTGGGCGCCGTCGCGGCCGATCCCGGTAAGCAGCACGCCCACCGACGGCGACGGCCAATGCTGGGCGAGGCTTTGGAACAGCACGTCAACCGAGGGGCGGAACGGGTTGCCGATCGGCTCTTTAGCGTAAACCAGCGTTTTGTCGGACCGCATCACCAGGTGGTCGTCGGTCCCCGCCACCAGCACAACGCCCGCCTGGGGCCGGTCGCCGCTGGCGGCGGTGCGGACGGCGAGCCGGCAGCCGTCCGACAACCACGCGACGAGCGAGCCGGCGAAATCGGCGCTGATATGCTGTGCAACGACAGTGGCCGCCGGCATGTCCCGCGGCCATTTCGACAGGATTGCCCGGAGCGCCTGCGGCCCGCCGGTCGACGCTCCAATCGCAACCAGCGGCAACCGGGGCCTGTCGTCCGCCGTCCTCGCACTCGGCCGGACAACCGCGGGGGCCGCCGGGCCCGCCTGGCCCTCCAACCGCGAGCGGATCTTGTCGACGTGGTTCAACTTCGCCAACAGAGCGGCGCCGGCCTCGGCGGGCGGCTGGTCACCCAGCACCGGCGTAGCGACCGCGTCAAAAGCGCCGTGGCTCATGGCTTCACAAACCAGCGCGTAATTGCCCGCCACCGTCGCCGTGACCACGAGAATCGGGCAGGGGCATCGCTGCATGATCTGGCGCGTCGCCTCCGCCCCGTTGATCCCCGGCATGAGCAAGTCCATCAAGACGACGTCGGGCGGGTCCTTCTCACACAGGCGAACGGCCTCCTCGCCGCTGGCCGCCGTCCAGGCGACACTATGGGCCGGGTGGCTACAGACGACCCGCCGCAACGCTTCCGAGGCAATCCGCAGGTCGTTGACGATCGCAACCCTCATTTCTCCGCATCCCCGATCAGTTCGCGCACTGCTTGGATCAACGTATCGTCGTGGAAGCTGCTCTTGGCGAGGTAATGATTCGCACCCGCCTCCAACCCGCGAAGCCGGTCCTCCTCGCGATCCTTATAGGATACGATAACCACGGGCAAAGAGTGGAGCCGTGCGTCGGCCTTGATCCTGCGGACCAGCTCGAGGCCGTCCAACCGGGGCATGTCGATATCGCTGATTACCAGGTCGAATCGCCCCTCTCGCACGAGGTTCCAGCCCTCCATTCCATCCACGGCAACCTCGACCAGATATCCCTGGTTTGCCAGGAGTTGCCGCTCCACTTCCCGGACCGTGATCGAGTCGTCGATCACCAGGACCCGTTTCCGCAAACGCCCCTCCGCCCGGCCCACGAGCACACCCGCCCGCTGCAACCGGCTGCCCTGGAGAAGCTTTTCGATCGATCGCCGCAAGTCGTCCGGGTCCACAATCAGGACCGGCGAGCCGTCGTCGAGGATGGCGGCGGCATGGAGGTTGGGCACCTTTCCCAGCCGGCGGTCCATCGGCCGGACAACGAGGTCCTGCTCTCCCACGTACGAGTCGACGACCAATCCGTATCTTGCCGCTCGTTCGCCAAGCAGGACGACGAACACGTCATCGTCCGCAGACTCGGCGCCTTCGAGTTGGAGGACCTGGCGGGCGATCACGATTCCCACGTTCTGGCCGTCAACCTCGATGTATTGGCGATTCTCCAGCGAGCGGAGCTCCTGGCGGCTGATTCGAAGCAACCGGTCGATGCGGTTGTGGGGGAAGGCGTAGGGCTCGCCCGCAATCTCTACAATCACCGCGCGGAGCACGGAGAGCGTCACCGGGAGTTGGACCTGAAAACTCGTTCCGCGTTCCGGGTCGCTGTGGATCTGGATGTGGCCGCCGACCGACTGGACCATCGTGTGAACCACGTCGAGTCCCACGCCTCGGCCGGAGATTTCGGTGACAAGCGAAGCGGTGGAGAAACCGGGAAGGAAGAGGAAATCCAGGAGTTCGGCATCCGTCAACTTGCGCGCCACTTCGGCGCTGGTGTGTCCCCGCTCGACGACCTTGACACGAAGCCTCTCCAGATCGATCCCGCGGCCGTCGTCGGAGACCGTGATCGAAAGCAGCCCCGCGCTGTGCGCCGCCTCGATGCGGAGCCGGCAGACCTCCGGCTTTCCTGCCGCCTGCCGCTCTCCGGGCGTTTCCAGACCATGGTCGATCGCGTTCCGCACGAGGTGGTTCAGCGGAGCATCGAGCTTTTCCAGGATGTCGCGGTCCACCTCGGT
>JAMOAF010000650.1 GCA_023621895.1 Planctomycetota bacterium | reverse complement strand
GCCAGACCGCGGAGCGATTGGCCGAAGTGGTCAGGAGTTTGTCGCCTCGGCATGCTCCCCTGGTGCGCGGCTACCGGACGAAGATCATCGACGGCAACCATCTGGCGGCGACCGAACACCGTATCGAGGAATTGCGGACGATCGGCAGCGGCCCCCTGCCGGGGCTGGCCCTGGTGATCCTGGAGCCCGACCGGATGTTGGTGAGCGACGTGTTCCCCTGCGAGGACGGCCA
Source organism: Planctomycetota bacterium (assembly GCA_023621895.1). Lineage (GTDB taxonomy): Bacteria > Planctomycetota > Planctomycetia > Pirellulales > Thermoguttaceae > JAAYCB01. The sequence goes on along the minus strand of JAMOAF010000650.1, from coordinate 10,833 downwards.
CGCCCAGGAGCGGAGAATCCTGCCGCAGGTGCTGCCGACGGTCGCGGCCAACGACCTGTGGATCGCCGACCGGAACTTCTGCACGACGGGCTTTCTGTTTGGCATCGCAAACCGAGGTGCGGCGTTTGTCATTCGCCAGCACAAACAGACGTTGCATTACGAGCTTCTGGGAGAGCGTCGCAAGATCGGACGTTGCCCGACGGGCATGCTCTACGAACAAAAGATGCGATTGATCGACCAGAAGGGGAAGACCAAGGAGGTGCGGCGTGTCACCATCGAACTGAAGACGCCGACTCGTAATGGCGAAACCGAGATCAACCTGTTGACGAACCTGCCTGCAAAGGTGGCCAACGCTCGCAGCGTCGCCGACCTTTACCTCCATCATGGCGGCGGTGCATGGAGACGCGGCGAAGCGCCAGATGATTTCTGGTTACTATCTGGCGGGGGAACTCGCTGCTGCGGATCACGGGATGATGATTGCCGTTCCGCCCGCGGAATGGACACGCCATTTCGCATCGTTGACGCCTGCCCAGTTGGCTGCGATCCTCAAAACATTGGCGGCCAAGGTCCGTCCGGACCGTTTCCGCAAGAACATACGCGGTCCCAAGAAGCCGCCTCCCAAGCGAAGTAGTGCCAAACACCATCCGCATGTCTCTACCGCTCACATTCTCGCTCAACGCAAACTGCACAAGACGCGTAAAATAACGGCTTGAAAGTGCTGGTCCAAGCAGACTCATTACTCGATCGACCCTGCCGTCATGGGACTGGACCGTGCCATGCTGGCAATTTACCACCAGACAGGCCAACCCCGATTCCTGACGTTCTGTATTCGGGAGAGATCGCTGCGATCCTGGAACCTGGGCATCGTCATTGGACGTCGTGAGCTGATGGGGGGCGACGCTTCCGCCTATCTCTCCAAGTGCGTCGCACAGTTGGAGCTGCACGGCCTCGAACCCCAGAAGGGATTGTTGTCACAATCGCGGCGAGTTTGCCGCTTCCTGACCGCCGGGGACGGCATGTGTATCAGCGGGGCGGCCGGGCAGCAGGAGGTTTGGACGAACGACCAGGATGGGCGCGGAGGGCTCGACGAGACCTGCGCAACCGTCTATCAAACGCGTCTCTTCGATCGAATGTTGCAGGCGGAGGGCGGTCCGGTGTACGGCGATCTCCTGGAAAGGACAATCTACAACGCCCTGTTCGCGGCCCAGTCGCCCGACGGCCGAAGACTCCGTTACTACGTGCCAATGGAAGGCAATCGCGAGTACTTCTCCCGCGATACCTATTGCTGCCCGTGCAATTATCGCCGGAGGATCTCGGAACTTCCGGCGATGATCTACTACCAGTCCAAGACCGGTCTGGTCGTCAACCTATACACGCCGAGCGAGGCGACCATCAACCTTGCCGGCGATGTGTCGCTCGCGGTTCGGCAGGATACGGACTACCCCAGCTCGGGCCACGTCGTGCTCCGCCTGGATCCGTCGCGACCGGTCCAATTCTCGCTCCAGTTGCGCATCCCGCGATGGTCCCGCAATGTCGCGGCCAGCGTCAATGGGCAACCGCTCCGCGGGTCGATCGTCCCCGGCATGTTCCTGACGATCCAGCGGGAGTGGAAAGCGGGCGACCAGGTGACGCTCGACATGCCGATGTCGTGGCGGCTGGTGCTCGGACGCAAACGTCAGTCGGGTCGGGCCGCCGTGATGCGCGGGCCGCTCGTCTTCTGTCTGAACCCGGCGCAAGAAGAATCGCTTCGCAATCGGGACGGCGCGGACCTGGGCTACATCGTGCTCGATCCGACCTCCCTGGCCGATTCGCCCGGCGGCGAGGTGGTTCGCCCGGGCGGCAAAGCCTGCCGGGTGAAGGCAGGACGCGGTGGAACGGGCGTCGAGTTTTGCAGTGGCCTGACACTTCGACTGACGACGCCTGGTTCCTTGCCGGAGAAACACCGGTGATGGAGAGCGCCCTGGCCCTAAGTGAGCACATCACCTGGGCCATGTCGCGCAACTTCAAAGCCCTGGGCACGCACGAGCGATCGGCCAGCTGGTCGCTGAAGGCGATCATGGCGGCGTACCGAGCGACCTCTGATCCACTTTACCTGGAGGCAGCTCAGCGCATCGCGGCCGTGGCCCTGGCGGAACAGAAGTTCGACGACGGCGGGGCCTGTCCGCACATCTTGCCGCAGGACCATGCGGGCGGGCACCCCGGCGCCCGCGGCAATGCCATCTTCCTCATCAGTGTTCTGCTGGCCGGGCTGCAGGACTATCATCTCGTGACGCACGATCCGGCGGTTGCCAAATCGATCATCTCGGGCGCCCGGTGGCTGGCAAAGTGCTGGAACGAGGAAGCCCAAGGCTGGCCCTATACGGCCTCGCCCTCGGGCGAGCCGTACTTCAAGCCGAGCACCGGCTTGAACCTGATGCCCGTCGGGCCGCTGGCCTATGCGGGACACCTGACGGGCGAATCGCGGTTCATGGAAATTGTCGAGGCGGCGCTCGGCGCCACGGTCCGGTCCGGAGCGGCCTCCGATGGCAAGTCGATCGCCCTGAAGATGATCTTCACATCCGAAGCTCTGGCACGATTGCAGCAATGGTACGCAAAACACCACAAGGAGAAGGAAGCAACCCTGCTGTCCCGGTAGCGGCGCGCAATTCGATCGATGCAATGTCGGCCGTGGCCGATGCCCACCAATCGAGTTCGCCAGCGTCGCAGGAGGCTCCGGTGCGGGGCCCGATGCGTGGCGCTCCGGCGCCCCTGCGCAGAAGAAATAACGTCCCCCTGAGCTTGCCAAGGGCGCATCGCCGCAGCAGAATACGGCAGATACGATACGTCCCGCCGCTGCGCGGCGCCCCGATCGGGCAATCGGCCCTCCGAGGCCGTGGATCGGCTCATCAGTGATACTCAGGATGGCAAGCCGATCGCACGCTACGCCCGGATTCGGCTCTGCAAGGCAACTTCCCCGGAGTGTCCCTGAAATGAAGAACCTGCTATGCGTCGTCTCCCTGGCGGCTTCCTGCGCGATTGCGGCGGAGGCCGATTTTTCGAAGTCCTGGACGCTGAGCACCTGGGGCGGCTATGAGCCGCTGGCCAAGGTCGATCAGAGGGACGGGATGATCCACGTCTCCAACGTTCAAGCCAAATATGGCTTCGGCATGCGCTGCGGCAAACAGATTCCGGCCAGGGCCGGGGATACCGTAAACTTCATGGCAATGGTTCGGGGCAGGGGAGAAATGTTCTTTCAGCTTCAGAATTTCGACGCGGAAGGCCGGTGGATCGGCGTTGCCCACTCAAGTGTGAAGAAGACGTTGCCGACCGAGTGGCGCCGCGTCACGTTTTCCGTCCTGGCGGAGAATTGCGGGAAAAAAATCACCGCAGCCGCCACGCCCACGTTCGGCGCCGACCAGGGCAGCGAACTCTTCATCAAGGACACGAGCCTCTCCGTCGAGAAGGGAGACTTCGCCGGCGATTGCCGTTTCCCGCGGAATTGGAGAGTGTTCGCGCCCGTGCCCGCCGGCCTGAAGGCCCCGCTGAATGCGATTCCGGAGAAGCTCGCGGGGATCACGGGAAAAGAGGTGCCGCTCAATAACAACCGGATTGCCTTCGCTTCGTTCTTCCGTGAGCCCAAGCTGCGGAACACGGCCTGGCTTTACGGCGTCATCGAATCGACCGCTGCCGCCGAATACACGATCGGCGCGAGCGCGGATGACTTCATGGCGGTCTATGTCAACGGGAAACTCGTGATCGACACGCTGGAGTCGGGCGACGGGGCGGGCGACTCGCCGCATTTCAGCCGACACACGGCGACGGTTCGCCTCCAGGAAGGGGAGAACATCGTCGCGATCCGGTTTCAGAGCGGAAGCGGGGCCAATCCGGTCATATCACTCGGCGGCGCGGAGGATCTGCGCAATCTGTCTTCCGTGGTGACTGTGACCGAAGCCTTCCTCCGCGACGACTATGAACAGCCCGGCCAGCGGCCCTGTTCCCCGAAGCTCATCCGGGGGATTCTCACCGACGGCATTCAGGAATATGGCGGACAGGCAGTCTACGGACCCAGTTCGGTGATCGCCTTCAACAGACGAAGTTGGGCGATGCCCGCCAAGGGCGGCGACAATCTGTTCGCGACGGGCATCCGGATTCACAAGATCGACGGCGCGGGCGAGGTGATGTTCCGAATCGGCAAGAACTTGTCGCTGTCGCTTTCCCGTCCGGACGACAAGTCCGACTTCACCATGGCGGTGAAGAACGGCTTGGATACGCTCAAGTCGACCGTCTTTCCCGCCGCGGCCCTGCCAGCCGACTTCACTCTGGCGGTGAGCGTTTCGGAATACTTTGTGAATGCCGCCAGTCTTCAGGACAGCAAATTGCGTGCGCTGAGCGGAAAAGTGGACCTCTCCGACATAGGCACCTTTGACACCGGAATCGAGATTCACGGCCCGAGGGTGACCGTCGACGAATACTTCACCGGGCTGGCCAAGCGTGAGGTCAAGAGCACCGGCGTTCCGTTCAAAGTCGAGCTGGACCAGGCGTTCGATCCCGTGAAGGCCGGATGGAAACTGGCCTGGAGCGACGAGTTCAACGGCACGCAGGTCGACTGGGAAAAGAACTGGATGAACTCGCCGTGGGATCCGGCCCCGAAGAACCGCGATCAGGCTTGGCTGAAGGACGGTCTGCTGCATATCGGCTGCGACTTCACAGAGACGCCGAACGGCAAATTCCCGTTCACGGGCCGGACGGTCGGTCTGTATTCGCAGAAACGTTTCGGCTACGGCTACTACGAGGCGCGGGTCCGCTTTACGAAAAAACCCGGCTGGTGGGCAGCCTTCTGGATGCTCGACGAAGGACGCAACATGAGCGTCGGCGGCGGATATGAATTGGATATCTTCGAGGATTATTCGACCCGGGGCGGTAAGCCCGTCGTCGCCAACAACCTGCACGTGACCTACGGTCCGAACCACCGGAGTTACGGCTATCACTTCGAATTGCCCGGGGCGCCCGACGATTTCTACGTGATCGGCTGCAAGTGGACTCCGTTCGAGGTTTCCCACTATCTCAACGGCAAGCTGATCAAGGCGTCCGCACGGCACAGTCCCTATGCGTCCGCCACCTACGACGCGATGCATCATGGCTTCGGCACCTCGAAGCTCTATCTCTGCCTAAGCGGACAGGCCGGCGAGTCCGGAGGCCTCGCCACGGGGGAATACAAGGAAGAATACCTGGTGGACTACGTTCGTGCCTACGAGTATCCGTGCCAGTCCGATCCCTCGATCCGATTCATGGCCGTGCCGGAAAAGTCCGTCGTCAAGACCGGTGACAGGTTCGCCTTTGCCGTCGAGGCGAAACCTTCCGACGGCAGCAAGTCGCCGATTGCGGCGGTCTATCTCTTCGACAACGGCAACCTGCTCGATTACAGAACGACTCCACCGCACCGTTTCGACTGGGCGATCGACCGCGGACATTACGCCGAGACCGCCTGGGACAGCGCCGGGCGATCCGGAGAGAAACCAGTGATGGACGGTTATCCGCATCTGTACCGCGTCGCCGTCCAGGATGCCGCGGGAAAGGTCGCTTCCACGGAGCTATTTCCGGTCATTGCCGACATGACCGGCGGCACGCCGTATCAGGGAACCGCGCCGAGCGTTCCGGGCAGAATCGATCCGGCCCGCTTCAACGAAGGTGGCCAGAACGTGGCCTGCTATAAACAGAACCCGGGCGGAATGCCGACCGGAACGGAGAAAGGTCTGAGCCGGAAGAAACTCAATCTTCGCGAAGCGGGCGAATGGGTGAACTATTCGTTCGACGTCAAGGAAGATGGCGAATATCAGATGACGCTTGCGCGGCAGCAATACCGGATGGAGTGGCCGATGCGCGGGCTGGTTCTCCTGGACGGCAAATACATCGGAGACTGGGAAGCGGGAGCGGGGAACCGCCTGGCGGTCCTTTCCAAAATACGTCTCCCCCAGGGAAGACACCGGCTGACCTTGATTTCCGCCTGCACCTACGGCGTATGGCCGGAATCGATTGAGGTTGCCAGGAGTCGATGAATCATCTTCTCGGCGTTGTCCAAACAAGAGTTTCCCACCACCATCGGAGGCACAATCATGAGTTTTCCCGCTTCTCGTCGCCAGTTCTTGAAGACCGCTTCGGCCGGGGGCCGCCTTAGCGCTGACCGCCACCAGCTACGCCAAGGTCGCGGGAGCGAACGAGCGTATCTCGCTGGGCCTCATCGGCTGCGGGGGACGCGGCTACCAGGCCCACATGGGTGGCGTCCATCCTCACGATAAGCAGCAGAACGTCGAATTCACCGCCGTCAGCGATCCGTGGAAGCAGCGTCGCGAGCGCTCCGCGGCGCGGGCCCAGGAGTGGTACGGCCGGCCGGCGCGGCAGTTCGTCTCCTCTCCATGACGCTCGTGGATCAATCGGCGCACGTCGTGCCAGACGTCGGTGCTGACCTGGGTGCCGCCCGCACGTTTTCCCAGTCGATCCCGGCGCAGGGATTCACGACCTGCGGTTGTGACTCGCCGGCCCCTGCACGCTCGCCCGCCGGTCATCGCACCTGTCGGCACGCACCGCTGGTCAGTCGCCGCAATGCGTCGCGCACCGCGGGAGAGTAATTGTTGTAGTCGACACATTCCAGGCTGATGCCATGGGCGCCCGCCTGGTGTGCTAGCCGGGTCAGCGCCTCCGCCAGTTCTTCGGGCTTCTTTCCTGTCGCCTCTTGGTAAGCGGGTATCCCGTAGGTACTGTAGTTGTACTGCTGAACGGGGCACCACACACGGCACCGGCCCGCGACCGTGCAAAGCACCTCGCGATAGGCGGCCTGGGTGCTTTCCAAGGGCGCCTTCCTGTCCCACGTGACATGGTTGATCACCAGCGTGTCCACGAGTCGTTCCTCGACCCATCGGCGCCAATCGGCACCGCAGCGCACCAGCGGCTCATCGCCCAGCGGCGCGATGCCCGGGATGCCGACCGCGAGTTCTACGGGACGTCCCGAGGCCTTCAAGTGGTCGTGCAACTGGCGAAGGTACCGGGTGACGTACTCGGAAACATGCCGGCACCAACGCAGGTCCTTCGGATCGGTCGGTGGCGCCTCGCCGAATTTCTCGCGGTAGGCCGACACCACCGGCTCGACGTACTCGTAGCCCGGCCCCCACCCGCCGGTACGCGAGAAGTCCAGGAACAGCACCTCCACACCGCGCTCGACGAGCTCGTCCACCAGGGCCAACTTGTGGCGGATCACCGCCGGATAGGCCAGGCTCACCCGTCCCCACCACGGTTGGCCCTGCGCGGTCTGTCCCCAGTATTGTGGGTGCTCGAGGTTGAACTGGCCGATCGTCCATCCGGCCCAATGGGTCTCTTCGAAGGGCCAGTGGATTCCCGGGCGCAAGCCCCGCTGCCTGCACAACCGCACCACCTCGGCGATGATGTCCGGCTGAGTCTCGCCGTAGCGGACCCAGCCGTATACAGGCCGATTTTCGGCGATTCGCCGCTTGTCGAGTTGGCTGCCATGGTGATGCGCCTCAATCCGGCTCTGGTACCGCATGGTGGAGCCGCCGCAGTTGCGCCAGAGGATCGTGGTGGCTCCCGTTTCTCGCACGTGGTCCAGAATCTGGGACAGACCTTCGGCCTTCTCCGAGTCGAAGACCGTGGCGAAGTCGAAATGATCGACCCAGGCGGCCACCTCGAACCGCTGCGGATCGCTCGCCGACGCCAGGCTGGCCAACCCCAGGTAGGCCATGACGATCACGGTACCAACCCATTGGTGCATCATGATCTCCCTCGTATCACGGTTTCTTTGGGCGCGCTGACGGCTGCTCCGCCCAGAACCGCGCCAGCGAGTCGCCGCGGGCTTCTTCGGCCGAAAGCTCCCGACTGTAGACCGCGATGTCGTACAGCCATCCCAGCAGCGGAGCGGTCCCGTTGTATTGCGTGCCGATCCGCACCTGGACCGGAGGGCCATAGACGCAGAGCGCACCCGAGGCTGCCGCCTGCTGCAAGCTGCCGTCCACGTACAGCCGGGCGTTTCCCACGGCGTCGCGGATGCCGGTCAAGGTCACGGACCGGCGCGTGGGCAGGGGCTCGTCGGATCGCGCGCCACGGTAGGCCAGCTCGGTGGTTCGCGAGTTGAACCACGCCCGGCCATCGTCGGCGATGTAGAGCTGCCAGCCAAGGCGGTTGCCGGGATACTCGCCCATCGCGATCATCGCGAACTGAGGTTGCTCGGGTGCCTTGACCACGGCGCGGACGGCAAAGGCTCCGTTGCCGAAGTCGAATCCCTTGGCGTTGGGAATCGCGATCGAGGCTCCGGGCGGCCCGAAACGGATGGCACCTTCCTGCCAGATCGGCGTGCCGCGAATGTGCCCGTGGTTGCTTCGCGGGCTGGAATCGGCGATCGCCGTATCCGTCCGCTTCGCAAAACAGTAGTGCAAGACCTGGCTGCGGTCCCCGGGCGAGGTGCTTGCCGGCGGTGCCTCTGGCAGCTCGGGCGTCTGGAGACAGTAGAGCTTGTACGTTCCCGAGCGGTTGTTCTCCAGCACCAGGCGTCGGCCGTCGGGAGACCACGCCGGGCTCCGAGATTGTCCCTGACCCGAATCCAGCCGTGCGCGCCGGCCGGTTTGAGCATCGAACAACCAGACTCCCCAGCCCGGATCTCCGAGACGAAAACCGGTGCAGGCCAGTACGGTCCCCACTGGGCTCCAGCGCGGGCCGTAGAAGCAGCCCTGCGCCTCGGTGAGGACATAACCGTCCGCCGGGCGATCGACACGCGCCAGGACGATACGCCAATTGTCGCGGAAGCCGGAGATCGTGCCATAGGCAAACGACCGCCCGTCGGGCGAAAAGCTTGCCTGCACCGCGGCGCGGTCGCTCCCCTCTCGGCGGAGCACGACCTTCGGTTCGCCTCCATCGACCGATACCGCATGCAAGCTCACCGCATTGCTCTTGTCCTTGACGCCGCGGTCGGACGAAAACCAAATGGTCTTTCCGTCGGCCAGAAACGCCGGACAGTAGTCGCGGTACCGCCCTTGCGTGAGACGCCGCGGCGGACCTCCCGTGGCAGGAATCAGGAAGACGTTATAGCCGTCTTCTTGTCCTTCCAGGGCCGTCTTCGTGAAACAGGCGTAGCTGTAGACGACCCATTTGCCGTCGGGCGACCAGGCAGGGAAAGCGGCGTGGCCCAGCCCGGCGGCCAGCGGCGTGCGGGCCTTGGTCGCCAGATCGAGGATATGCAGGTCGAGCGTGCCGTCGCGATCCGTTTGAAACACGATCCGCTGACCGTCGGGCGACCAGGCGGCTTCGGTGTCATTGCCCGGGCCCGTCGTGAGTTGGACCAGTTCGGCGCCAAGGGCTGGCACCGCGACGTTCGCCAGCCCAAGCAAGCCGACGATCCAGCCCAGGACGCATGGATACCTCGCCCAGGTCTCGCGACGTCGACCTCGCCACCCGCTCGATTGCATTGCAGCCACTCCCGGGCCAGACCTCTTCAGAACCGGTGACTCCGGGTTCAGATCGCGCACCATGTTACCAAGCCGTCGTTCGGGCGGCCACTGTCCGCCGGTTTCTTTGATTGACAACGCCCGTCGGGTCGGGCGACGGAACTGTGGGAGGAGAACTTGCTTCCACGGAAGGCGGCCCAGCGCGTGCACCTGAGCGCGAAGGCGGACTCTGGCCGGATCGTCGGCTCGATCGGCGACCTCGGCAGCAATAGCTTCCAGATCGGCAAAACGATCACCGCCGGTGAAGGCGACGCCGTGACCACCAGCGACCCGGTGCTCTACGAGCGGGCGTTCCGCTTCCACGACGTCGGCATCGTGAGCCGGTCGTTCAATGCCACGGTCGGCCAAGGCGTGCTCGGCGCCTTCGCCTCCTGCAACCTCCGCATGAACGAATTCACCGGCGCCGTGATGAAGGGGCAGGTCCAGAAGCTCGACACCATCTGCCAGGCGCTCCGCGATAACGCCAAGACGGTCCGCGAGGGCATCGCCGATCTGCCCGGCCTGAAGCTGCGCAAGTCGGCCGACGTCGAAGGCGATCTGGGCACGACGGTCTTTCTCGACTGCGGCACTCGCGAGCGCCGCGACCGGTCCCTCCGCGTCATGCGCGCCGAAGGAGTCAGTGTCGCCGGAGCCGGCGGATCGGTGATCCTGCGGGCCGACGCGCGGATCGCCAGCAAAGCGACGATCCATCGCCAGTGGCCTTCCTTCACCACTCCGCACGGCAAGGAGATTGCCTACGGCCCCGAGTCGTGCCCTCGGACGATCGACATCATCGGCCGTTTCGGCGGCGTGAGCATTGGCCCGCGCTACACCGACGAAGACGTCCAGGACGTGATCCGGGCGATCCGCAAAGTGTACCGGGGAATAGGCCTGGGCTGAGTTGCGTTACCCGCTCCCGTGGCGTTAGGGGTGGGAAGTTGGACTCCTTGCTTCTCCTACGGCTTGTCCTTGCCGAAATAGCCCAGCCGGGTCAAGGTGTCCTTGATGTGCGGGTAGATCCGCATCGCATTGCGGAAATAGATCTTCTCCAGCACGTCCAGCGGCAGCGCCAAGCCTCGCATTTTCCGCTCGTCGTCGATGCCGCTGGGCAGCTCCTTATCCGTCTCCAGGAACTCGAAATACCGCTGGTACTGCGGCGCCTTGTCGCGAACGTCAGGGAACTTCTTGTCGAGCACTGGGACGAACCAGGCGTCGGCCATGTCGGTCCCGAAGAGGATCCGGTCGGCATACTCGATCATGAACTCCCGAAGGTTGTCGCGCCCCACCGCGTGCAGGAAGACCGGCGTGGTGGCCAGGTCGATGTTCAAGTTGGGATACGTCGAGAGCATGTAGCGCAGGTAGTCCAACT
>JAMOAF010000029.1 GCA_023621895.1 Planctomycetota bacterium | reverse complement strand
TTCACCCAATGCGCGCACCGGCCCTGCGGCTCGCGTATCGCTCCCTCGGAAGTATACCGCGAATCCGAAGAGGAGGTGTGCGCAAAATAATCGGACCAGGAATTCTGCGCGGATGTTGGGCCGGCAATAGCAAATCGCTCGGTTGTGAGTCCCCAGCTTCTCTGGCCGCCTGATGCCATTTTCGCTAAAATCTCCGGGCTTGGAATAATCCCAGAAAAGGCATGGAGGCCTGAACCGTGGCGACTCAAAGCCCGGTCCGGCGATGGCGGTGTGCCATCCGCCGGCCGCAGTTGGCAGCGCTGCTGACTCTCGCGATCGCTCTTCTTCTTGCCGCCCGAGTGCTCGGGCAGTCGGCACGCGCGCAGGGGCCGGCACGCTCGGGCACGCTGGCAGCGGCCCTCCTCTCCTCCCAGGGAAAGACGAACCCTGCCCAACCCGCCACCGCCCGGCGAAACGGATCGGCGGCCAATTCCGGAGGCGAAGCAGTTCCCGCCCAGGCATCACCGGCGACGGCCGGCGCCATGCACGGCCAGTTCCCGGCGCCGGGGACGAACATGAGTGCGGCGACGCTGCAAGGCGTCCCCCCGGCGATCGGCCCGCTTCATCCGTTTGTTTCCCCTTCTGCGTCGTCGATCGGGATTTCCGCCGGCGAACGACCCGCCACGCCGCTGGGGTTGCCTTCCCCCTCGACGCTTGATGCGGCATCGATGGCAGCCAGAGGAGGCCTCTACATACCCGAGCGTCCAATGAGCGGACTGCCGGCGGCTGGCGGCGCCGCGCCGATCCCCGGTCCGCCCATAACGGCCGCAGAGCCGGCCCGTGCGGCGGCGGTGCCGGGCATGCCACAGTCTTTCGCCGGCCTCCACCCGTTTGTCGCCCCCACGACGACCCCATCGTTTCCAATCCCGGAAAATGGGCTGATCCAGTCGCCCAGCCCCACGACGCTCAACCGTGCCGCATCGGCGGACGCTCCGCCTGAAGCCGGCTTCGAGTGGCCCGACCCGATCCTCGCCGCTCCGCTCCGCCAGGATGCTCGACTCCATGACGTCTGTTTTGTCGATCCGCAGTGGGGATGGGCGGTGGGCGATCGCGGGACCGTCTGGCACACCGAGGACGGGGGCCGCTCGTGGGCCCTACAGGAGACCGGCGCCGGCTGTCCCCTGTATAGCGTTGACTTCCTCAATCGCCAGGAAGGCTGCGCGGTCGGCGGCTATGCCCATCCCTACACCCACACCGGCACGGGTGTCGTGCTCTCCACCCGCGATGGCGGACGCACGTGGCGCCCGAGCGTTCAATCCGTTCTGCCGATTCTCAAGAAGGTCCGTTTCTTCAACGAAAAACAAGGCTGGGCGATTGGCTGCTCCAGTGCGGCGGCGCCCTCGGGTCTGTTCGTGACGGAAAGCGGCGGCCGCTCCTGGAATCCGCTGCCCGGCGAAAAAGGACCCGGCTGGAGTGCGGGTGATCTGCTGGCTCCACACGACGGCGCCCTGGCCGGCCAGGATGGGGCGGCAGCCGAGGTCCGCAGCGGGCGGATCAGCCCCGCCCAGACCCCGCGGTTCGGACTCCGCGGCCTGGCCGGCATCCGGCTCGTGCCGCCCTATTATGGTTGGCTGATCGGCGATGGCGGCCTGGTGATGCTCACCCGAGACCTCGGGCACACCTGGCAGACGCCGCCGGCGCCGCCGCCGGTGAACGTCAGCGGCCAATTCGACTTCCGCGCCCTGGCGGTCCGCGGCCCGCGTGTCTGGATCGCCGGTTCGCCCGGCACACGAGTGCTTTTCACCCCCGACGCGGGACTCTCCTGGCAGACGTTCAACACCGGCCAGGCCGCGCCGCTCAGGGCGATGCAGTTTGTCGACGACCTGCATGGCTGGGCCGTGGGCGACTTCGGCGCCATCCTGGCCACGGAAGACGGCGGCAAGAACTGGCGGAGGCAGCGCGCCGGCGGCACGCGCGCGGCGCTGCTGGCCGTGTTTGCCGGAGCCGAAGACCTGCCGCTCGAGCTGGTTGCGAAGCTCTCGGGCGAGGAGGGGTACCTGGCCATCGCCGAGATCGTTGGCCGCGGCACGGCGGACGCGGCCGATCGCGAGGAGGTCGCCGCGGCCGACCGCGCGCACGAAGCGATGGTTGCCGTCGGCGGGAGCGGGGCCCAGGCGGCCTGGCGATTCCCTTTGCACGAGGCTGCGCTGAAAATGTCGCCCGAGGCGGTCATCGGCCGCTGGGACCAGGTGAACGACGGCCGCGGCGCCCACCTGCTCGAAGCCCACCTTGTGCGGCAGATTCGCACGTTCCGGCCTGAAATCCTTATCACCCACGAGGCGAGCCCGACCGGCAACGATCCGCTCGGCCACCTGCTCAACCAGGCGGTGCTGATGGCCGCCCGCGCCGCGGGGGACCCGACCGCCTACCCCGACCAGATCACCTCGGGCGGCCTGGAGCCGTGGACGGTCACCCGAGTGTTCGGCGCGATGGCCCCGGGGCTGACCGGAACGGCCAACGTGACCACGTCTCAATTGTCGCCGCGCCTGGGAAAAACGCTGGCTGACGCCGCCGCCACGCCTCGCGGATTGATCGACAGCCGGTTCCGCACCATCGGCGAGACCCTCGGCTTCCGGCTGCTCGTGGATCAGCGGGCGGACCACGGCGGCCGCGAGGATTTCTTCACCGGGATCATGCTCCACCCCGGCGGCGAAGCCCGGCGCGAACTCCGCGAGCCGCCGGCCCAAAGCCTCGAGCGAATGCGGCAGATCGCCCAGCGGAGCCGCAACACGCAGGCGATCCTCAAGCAGGCAGGCGCCGATTCGGGCTTCGGCCTCGGGCTGGTCGCCCAGGCGGAGGAAGTCACCAAGGGGCTCGACAACCAGAGCGCGGCGCGGGTCCTCCATCACATGGCCCAGGCATACTTCGTCGCCGGCCAGTGGCCCCTGGCGGCCTCGATGTTCGAACAGCTCGCCCGCCGCTATCCCGCCAGTCCGCTCGCCCGATCCGCCTCGATCTGGCTCGTCCAATACTACGCCAGCGGCGAAGCCGCCTGGCGGGTCCATGGCCAGCAACGCCTGGCCGTCCAGCAGGCCAGCGCCCGCGCCATCGATCCGGAAACGCTCCGGGTGGCGGCCGGCTCGGCCGGATGGGAATCCGGCCAACTCGAGCCGTTTGCCGTCCGCCAGGCCTCGGCGCCGTCCGTCGATGCGGCGGCGGTCGAAAACCGCACCGAGCGGGCGGCGGCGCTCGGCAAGGCAATCCAGCAGGCGATGCCCGACCTTTACGCCGACCCCAAGGTCGGTTTCCCCTTGGCCGTGGCCGAGCGAAAACGCGGGTATCCCGCCCAGGCCGAACGCTTCTTGATGCTCCTCCAACGCAGTCCGGCCAAGGACGACTGGTGGGCCTGCGCCCAGGGCGAACGCTGGATGAGCGAACCGGCGGGCATGCCGCCCAAAAACGTGATCGATTGCGCCAAGGCGCCGACAAAACCCCACCTCGACGGGCGGCTCGACGACGCCCTCTGGCAACGCGCGAAGGCCGCCCGGCTGGCCGAGCCGGGCGCGGCGCCGGCGGCCGGCGAGGGCGGCGGCGACCCCCAGGCGAGCGTGATGCTGGCCTATGACGCCGACTTCCTTTACGTGGCCATCCGCTGCCGCCGTGCCGCGGGGGTCGACTATTCGGGAGTCCGCGGCGTGCGGCCGCGCGACCCGGACCTCTCCAATCGCGACCGCGTCGAGCTGTTCCTCGACCTCGACCGCGACTTCGCCACCTTCTACCGCCTGGCCGTCGACCACCGCGGATTCGCGGCCGAGGACTGCTGGGGCGACCGCTCGTGGGACCCAACGTGGTTTGTCGCCGCCGCGGAGGAAGGCGGTTCGTGGACGGCCGAAGCGGCGATCCCGCTCGACCAGCTCACCGGCAACTATCCGAAGCCGCGCTCCGTCTGGGCGATCGGCCTGCGGCGAATCATCCCCGGCGTGGGGCTGCAAAGCTGGAGCATGACAACCGCCGGCGACGTCCGCCCGGAGCAGTTCGGGTACTTGATCTTCAACTGACCGCCGCCGCCTCGGCGCCAACTCCCCCGCGAGCCGGCAGCGATTGCCTACCCGTTGTTTTCCCACCACTGCTTCGCGCGCTGGGCGGTCCATTTGCCGGCCGCCTCGCACTCGGCGAGGGACGAAGCGAGCTCCTGCGCCGACTGGTACCGGTCGGCGGGCTGTTTCTCCAAGCACTTGAGGATCACCCGCTCGAGGTCGGCCGGCACGTCGCGAACCTTCGAAGGCGGCTCGACGGCATCGCGGCTGTGGGCGATGATCACGTCCCAGGAGCTCTCGCGGACGAAGGGAGGCAGGCCGGTGACGAGGTGGTAGGCGACGGCCCCGAGCGAATAGATGTCGCTGCGGGCGTCGAGCCGATCGTAGGACCTGGTTTGTTCGGGACACATGTAGAGAGGCGAACCGCTGAACGTGCCGGGTTGGGTCAGGTTGGCCTCGCCGAGCCGCGTGAGCGTCTCGCGGACGAGCCCGAAATCGAGCACCTTGACGACGTCGTAGACACCGCCCCGTTCGGTCGCGAAGATGTTCGCCGGCTTGATGTCGCGGTGGATCAGCCCCTTCGCGTGCGCTTCGGCCAGCGCTCCGCAGGCCTGGAGGAGGAAATGGATCGCCCGCTCCGCCGGCAGCACCCGGCACTGCCTGACCAGCGCGTCGAGGTTCATGCCGGGCAGCAGTTCCATCACGTAGTAGAACGTCCCGTCGTCGCTGCGGCCGTAGTCGTAGATCGCGATCACGTTCCAGTGCGTCAAGGCGGCGGTAGCGCGGACCTCGCGTTCGAATCGCGCCAGCACGCTCTTGTCGCCAGCCTTGTCGGGCCGGATCAGCTTGACGGCGCAGGGACGCTTGAGCAATTCGTGTTCGGCCTCGTAGACCTCGCCCATGCCTCCCTCGCCAAGCTTTCTCTTCAAGCGGTACTGGCCGAGCTGCCTGGCCTCGAAGGCCTCGCGGCGGACCGTGTAGATCACGTGGGCTCCATAGACCGCGGTGATCGACGCGATCAGCGGCGCCCAGCTCGGCACGCGGAAATGCTGCTGGGCGAGAATCGCGCGGATCGCCGGATCTCGCCACTCCATCAAGATCGCCACGGTCAAGGGGACAAACGCCGCGGGCCCGAGGATCCGCGCGGCTCGGCGCCAGTTGTTGGGAATAAAAATCCCGTAAACGAACGTCAGAAAGGCCCAGGCGGCGAACAGGTGCCCCGCCGCATTGACGGCCGAGACCGCGTCGGCCTTGACGGCATACTCGCGGAGGTAGCCCGTGGCGACCACGATGATCTGGGCCCCGGCGATCGCGAAGCTGGCCAGTTCCAGCCAGCGGAGCTGGACGATCGTCAGGACAACGCTCGATCGCAGCAGCATGACCGCGCCCACCAGGGCAAAAAGTACCGCCATTCGCACGCCGAGTTCACCGACGTCGTCCTGGAAAAAATCGACGACCGCGGCAAACGCCATCATGCTCGCCAGCAGCGATACGGCCGCCAGCAACCGGACGCGCAACAGCCTCGCCGTCTCGTCGCCAAAGACCGACCGGGTCCCCTCGACAAACCGCACATGCTCATGATCGGCCGTCTTGTCATTCCACGAAGAGCTGTTTGGCGGGCTGTTTGGAGACATCGGAGAGGCTGCCGGAAGGGGTTCGGGCCGCGATGCGGCTGCTGGATTGATGAAAACGCTGACTGGCGGGAGTGGTGGGTTCCCAAGCCGGAGCTTAGGAACCAGAATAACTGCTGATTGACCGGATGGGTAGGTTCCCAAGCCGGAGCTTGGGAACCAGAATAGGGAACCAGAACAATTGCTGATCGATGCGCCAGGTAGGTCCCCAAGCCGGAGCTTGGGAACCAGGAGAAGATCGGCTTGGAAAAGGAGAGCGACGATGAGCAACATCAGCCGAAGGAGTTTTTTGGGAGCGGCTGGCGCCGCGACGGCGATGGCTGCCGGCTCGCCCCGGGCGTTTTCAGCCTCGGCCCGAGGCCGCGGGTTTCCGTGCCTGCCCGACGAGGGGACCGTCCGCGATCGGATCTGGATTTGGGGAGGGGCGCCGGGCGCGACGAACGACGATTGGGGGCACGCGCCGTCGAGAATGACGGCCGCGGAGGCGGCCTTCTACATGGGAATTCCCAACCTGTTCCTGATCCGGCACAAGGGGCGCCCCCAATTGGAGGAATATGACCAGTACGCAATCGCCCTCAGCCCGCTCAAGCGGGTCGTCTGGGCGGTCGTCGAGTCG
The DNA here is from genome assembly GCA_023621895.1 of Planctomycetota bacterium. Classification (GTDB taxonomy): domain Bacteria; phylum Planctomycetota; class Planctomycetia; order Pirellulales; family Thermoguttaceae; genus JAAYCB01. The sequence goes on along the minus strand of JAMOAF010000029.1, from coordinate 12,079 downwards.
GGCGGAGAGACGGCCCCCGAGCGGCGCGACTACGTCCTCAAGATGCCCGCCCGATTTCCCAATATCTCCGGCTTCATCATGGACGACTATTTCAAAGGAGACGGCACGGCGCACCTGACGGTCGACCAGCTTCGCGAACTCCAACAGCGGCGACGGACGGCGGACGGCCGCACGCTGCCGCTCTACGTCGTCGTCTACACCCACCAGTTGCACCTGCCGATCCAGGACCACTTGAAGTACTGCGACAAGATCACGTTCTGGACCTGGAAATCCGAGGACCTGGCGAAATTGCAGGAAAACTTCGAGCGGCTGGAAAAGATCACCCCAGACCATCCCAAGCTGCTCGGCTGCTACCTGTGGGATTTCGGCAACAAGGCGCCCATGCCGCTGGAGCGGATGAAGGCCCAAACGCAGTACGGCTATCGGCTCCTGCAAGAAGGGCGGATCGAGGGCATGATCTTCCTCGAACACGGCGTCTGCGACATCGGCCTCGATACGGTCGAGTGGACCCGTGCATGGCTCGACGAGGTGGGCGAGAATCGCCTCGCGCGCTGACCGGGCCGCCCCATCCGGCTCGTCCGGATCGAGCGCAATGGCCGCTAACCACTAAATGAGCTTGCGTGATTCCGGGAGGAATTCATGAGAGCGTGATAGCCGCGTGGGCTTGCCCGGCGGCGCGCCTGCGCTGCGGCACAACCCGTACGTAACGAAGCGCGGGCAAGCCCACGCGGCTATCTGAAAAGCAGCCGAATCTTCCACGAATCACGCAGGTCGATTCAGACTCCCGGCGGCGCCCGCCGCCCGCGGCGGCCACCGTTCAGTCCACAACGTTCCACGCCCGCGCCGAGACCTTGAAATCCGCCGCCTCCGCGACACTCGTCGTGCGGAGCCGCAAGCCGACGGTACGCGACTCGCCCGGCTCGAGCCAGAAATACGCGTCATCAGCCACGTAGTTGATCGGACCGTCGACGTGGACGTGGGTCATCACCGCCGGCGCCGTGCCCGTGTTTTTCACCTCCACGACAAGCCGCGACCGGCCGGCCGCGTCCCGCGCCGTGGAGATCAGCCGGGCGCTGAGCGTCGTGGGCGTCTTCTCCACTTGCGGCCGCAGCCACGGGCCCTCGGCCAGCAGCAGGGCCCGCTGCGGCTTGGCGCGATAGGCGTCGCGTGCGGCCTTGTCCTCCAACTCGGGCGGGCAGCGAAACGCGTAGACGTTTCTCGCAAGCTGCTTGCCGTCTGGCCCGGAGAGGTCGAGCACGACGAAGAAGAACGAGCGGGCGAAATCCTCGGCCACCTCGAAATCGATCGCCGGACCGCTCGCCGACTCGGCCCCGTCCGGCACGTCGATGGCCGCGGCGCCGCTCCAGACCTGGCGCGTTTTCAGGTCCGGCCCGACCAGTCGCGCCGCCAGGCGCAGACCCTTCGGCGCCGGCCGGGCGGCCTCGCTCAAGACGGCCGTGCCCGCCTGGAACCGTTCGCCGGCCACGTAGTTCAAGTGCGGCGGGATCAGGCAGGGCCAGGGCGAGCTGAACGCCCGCTTGACGTCGTAGTAGACCGCCAGCGGCTGGCCCAGCCCGTCGACAATCTGGATTCCGGCGACCGGCCAGGGGCGCTTCCAGACCCAGAACAGCAGGCCGCCGTTCTGCGGATACGCGCTGCGGGCGGCTTCCGCGGAGTATTTGTAGAACTCGCCCCCGCCGGCGGCGACCGCCTCGGTGAACCGCTCGAGCGGCACCGCGGCCAGGTTATCGAACGCGGAGCCGCGGGCGAGCATCTGCGGCAGCCGGCTGGGCTCGAATTCGACCCAGTGGTGCGTGATTTCCGGAAATGCGCCGCTCATCAGCTTCTGGTCCATTTTCAGCAGCGTCGGGCCGATCACCGCGCCTGCCTCCTTCGGATCGACGATCTTGGCGTACGTCTGCGCGGTCGGCATGCCGTGCGAGCCCCACTCGCTGACGAACGGCCCGCGGACCAGTTCCGACTTCCAGGCATTGGAGGCGTCCCACTGGTGATACAGGTGGTGGTCGCCCTCATCCGGCGAGGCCGCCATGAAATGGCGGGTGCCGTCGAGAATCCGGGTCAGCCGGGCCATCGTGGCCACCAGGTCGGCGTTCGCCCGATCGTCCGGAGGGAACTCGTTGCCGCCGCACCAGAAGGCCAGCGAGGGGTGGTTGCGGAGCCGGAAGATGTGCCAGGCGACCGTGTTCGACCAGATCGCGCGGTTGAGCTTTTCGGCTCTCCATCCGCAGTTGAGAGGGAAATCTTGCCAGACCATGATCCCCAGCCGGTCGCAGAGGTCGTAGAACACGTCGACCTCGACGATCCCGCCGCCCCAGACGCGGATCATCTGGATGCCGGCCTGGCGGGCCATCGCCAGGTGCCATTCGTAGTTCTCCGGGTCGATGTCGGCCAGAGCGTCGATCGGCATCCAGTTCGCGCCCTTGACGAACATCGGCTTGCCGTTGACGTGGAAGATCCATTCTCGCGCCTCGTAGCTGGTCCGCTGCATCCCCCCGGCGCGCCGCTCGATCGTGCGGATGCCAAACGGCACGACGAGGCGGTCGAGCTCCCGGCCGCCGCGGGAAAGAACGATCTCCGCTTCGTGCATCGGCTGCTCGCCGAGACCAGCCGGCCACCAGAGGCGGGGCTTGGGCACCGTAATGTCGATGTCGGCCAGGACCATCGGGCTCCGCGGCGTCAGCTTCACGGCGCCGCTGGCCGGCTCGATCTGAAAACCGCGGCCGCGGATCGTCGCCCGCACCTCAACCTCGGCCTGGTCTTCCTCGACGGTGCAGACTTCGCACATCACGCGCACCCTGGCCGATTCGGCTCCCAGTTCGGCTGTGGAGACAAACGGCCGCTCCAGGACGGGCCAGTCGTTCTTGAGCAGTCGGACCGGCCGCCAGATGCCGAGCGTGTTGAAGTCGGCGGCGCCCACGCGCCAGCCGGACCAGAGTTCCGACTTGATGAGCGAGGCCGGCGGCGCGCCCCCGGCCCGGCCCACTTTGTATCCGCCGCATTCAACCCGCACGAGCAGCTCATTCTCGCGGTCGTAGCGAAGGTTGGAGAGGATGAACTTCACCGTTCCCAGCGCCCCCTCGCTGCGGCCGAGATACTTACCATTCAGCCAGTAGGAGCCGTAGTAGTCCACGCCGTCGAAAATCAAGCGAATCTGCTCCCCGCGGAAATCCGCCGGAAGGGTGAACTTGCGGCGGAACCACCACGACTTGTCTTCGACCCAGCGCAATTGCTTCGAGGCAAGCCCCACGTACGGGTTCGGCGCCTTGCCGGCTCGGTGCAACGCCCAGTGAACCTCGCACGGCACGGCGGCCTGGAACCAGTCCAACTTGCCGACCTCGGGCAGCGCGTCGGGCGATTCAGCCGGATCGGACCATGCCAGGTCCCAGACCCCGTCGAGGATAATCTGGTCGGGGCGCGGCCAGGCGAACTTGCTCTCCGACGCCGGCCGCGGCGCCGTTTCAGCGGCCGGCGCTAGCCGCGCCGCGAGCAGGGCGGCAACTCCAACCAAAACGGCGATCTTCACCCCGCTGCCAACGCTTTCGGTTCTCGCATCGCTCATCGTGATGCACCTCAATGATTTCGTTCATGAATGGTTCACAGGTCGCGGCAGACCGTCGCGGCTCACTCCCATGAGAAGCCTGCCGTGAAGAACGAACTGTCCCCTTCGGCCCCCGCACCAGTCGCATCGCCCGGCCCGGCATCCGCCCGGCTTCAGCCATGCCAAGTTACCCTAACGTGTCGCCAAGGACCGCGTCAACTACCGTCAAAAGACGAAACAGGCAAGAATCGCCCCTAACCTCGCACGCTATCGCGACCGCCCTTGACGAATCGGATGGCTGGCGGAGCCTGCTGGTTGTCGGTACGATGGCAGGCGGCGTAACCGTTCACGCCCCAGAGGCGGGCCGGAGGAGTCTCCTCACGGTGAACGCGTGCGTGCCGCCGGGCAAACAGCAGGGGAGCATGAACATGAACAAGCGTGTAAGTCGCCGTCAAGCGCTCAAACTCGTAGCGGCCGGGGGCATGGCGAGCGCCGCGTCGCGGCTCCGCGGAGCGCCGGCCTTTCTGGCCGATCCGGCCCCCAACTCGCAACTCGCCACGGCGGTCATCGGCTGCGCCAATCAAGGAATCTCGAGCTTGAGCGCCGCGGCCGGCGAGCGCCTCGTCGCCCTGGTCGACGTCGACGACAGCCACCTGGGAAAAGCCCGGCAGTTCCTCGCCGAGCAGTACCCGGCGGTGAAATGGCCGAGCATCAAGACCTGGTTCGACTACCGGCGGATGTTCGACCGGATGCACGGCCAGATCGACGCCGTCTTCGTCGCCACGCCCGACCACCACCACGCCACCGCCGCGATGATGGCGATCAAGTTGGGCAAGCACGTGTACGTCGAGAAGCCGATGGCGCACACGATCGGCGCAACGCGGCAGTTGACCGAGGCGGCGCGCCAATACAAAGTCATCACCCAGATGGGCAACCAGGGCCACAGCGGCGAAGGCGTCCGCCGGCTCTGCGAGTACATCGAGGCCGGGGCGATCGGCAATCTGCTGGAGACGCACAGTTGGGCGCCGACCGGGCGGGGCGGCACGGGCGGCAAGCTGCCGGCCAGGCCCGTGCTACCACGCCGAGCTGCATCCCCAGGATTGGAGAAGCTGGTGGGACTTCGGCGAGGGCTCGATCGGCGACTGGGGGTGCCACAACCTCGATGGCCCGTTCATGGTCCTCGGCGCGACAAACCCGGCGAGCGTCGAAGCAATCCGCCAGGAGGGCGGGTCCGACGAGCGGTTCCCCCTGCTCAACGTGATCCGCTGGGAGTTCCCCCGCCGCGGCGGCGGAAAGCCGATCCAGGTCTCCTGGTACGACGGCTATGCGAGTGGTTTCGACCCCAAGCTCAAGGACGAGGAACCCGAGACGGCGATCCGCTTCCAGAATCGGCCGCCGATCGTGGCCGAACTGGAAAAGAAGTACGGCCGCCAGTTGAAGAACGGCGGCACGATCTACGTCGGCGACAAGGGGGTCATGTACACGGGCAATTACGCGGGCAGCCCGCGGATCATCCCGGAACAGGAGCACCGCGCGTTTCCCGTGCCCGAGCGGAAAATGCCCCGCGTCAAGGGCACGCACCAGGACGATTTCCTCCGCGCCTGCAAGGACGGCCAACCCTCCTGCGCCGACTTCAGCTACTCCGGCCCGTTGACCGAAATGGTCCTGCTGGGCTGCCTGGCGATCAAGGCCGGCACGGGCAGGAAGGTCGAGTGGGACAGCCGGGCGCTCCGATCGGCGAATCTGCCCGAATTGAATTCGCTGGTCAGGCGGGAACACCGCAAGGGCTGGGAACTCTGACGCCGCCGCACGCGCTCTCGGTGCCGGCCTGATTGATAGCCTTTTGAGGAGTCTTAAGAAATGACGAACAGAATTCGTGCTCGGATCGCCTTGGCGATCTTCACATCCGCCTCGTTGCTGCTGGCCGGCGGCCTGCTGGCCGGCGAACTCCGCAGCACTCGCCCCGGGCGCGGCCAGGACCGCGTTGCGCTCGACATCAAACTCCCCAAGCCGCTCTTCCAGGGCACTCCCAAGAACATCAAGCCCGCCGCCACGCTCGAGAAGTACGACCAGAAGCCGAGGCCGCCTTTCTATGTGCCGCCGGGCACCACCAACCTGGCGCTCGGCAAGCCGGTAACCTCGAGCGACATGCAGCCGATCGTCGGCGAATTGGCGATGGTGACCGACGGCGATAAGGCCGGCGCGGATGGAAGCTTCGTCGAGCTCGGGCCCGACCGGCAATGGGTGCAGATCGACCTCCAATCGCCCGCCGAGGTCTGCGCGATCGCCCTCTGGCACTACCACCTGGAAGGCCGCGTCTACCACGACGTCGTCATCCAGTTGGCGGATGATCCCGATTTCATCGAGAACGTCAAGACGGTGTTCAACAACGATTTCGACAATTCTTCCGGGCTGGGGCTGGGCAAGCACCTGGAGTATATCGACGACTTCCGCGGGAAGCTCGCCGATGTCCGCGACGGCGAAGGCCGCCCCGCGCGCGGCCGCTACGTCCGCCTCTACTCCCGGGGCAACACCTCAAACGACCTGAACCATTACGTCGAAGTCGAGGTTTATGGCAAGGCCGCGCCATGAACCCGGCGGCCGCCGCACGCCAGCGCCCGGCGCGGTGCAAGTCCGCCGGCCGCGCGCTTCGTGGCCTCTCCGGGCGCTGCGTCTGCGGAGCGGCTCTGCTGGCGATTGCGATCGGCGCCCTTGCGTTCCGCGCCCCGGGTCTCGGCGCGCGGCCAATGCACGCTGACGAGGGCAATCAGGCGGTTCGCACCGGCCTGCTCCTGGAAACCGGCCACTACCGCTACGATCCCCGGGAGCACCACGGGCCGAGCCTCTACTGGATTGCCGCGGCTTCCCTGAGGCTGCGGGGCATTTCGCAGTTCGCCGCCAGCTCCGAGTTCGATTATCGAATCGTGCCCGCCGTGTTCGGCGCGGGCCTGGTCTTGCTCGTGCCGCTGCTGTCCGGCGGCCTCGGGCGCTCAGGCGCGTTGGCGGCGGCGCTGCTGTTGGCCGTTTCGCCCGCCATGGTCTTCTATTCGCGCTACTACATCCAGGAGATGTTGCTGGCCTTCTTCACGCTTGCCGCAATTGCGTCGGCCTGGCAATCCGCGCAGACCCGCTCGCCCTGGTGGGCGGTTGCGTGCGGCGCCTGTTTCGGCCTGATGCACGCGACCAAGGAGACTTGGGTTCTCGCGGCCGCGGCGATGGCCGTTGGCCTGGCGCTTGCGCTGGCCTGGAGCCGCTGGCGCGATGGCCGGCTGCCCGACCTCCGCTCCCGCGTCAGCGGCCGATCCCTGGCGCTTGCCGCCGGCACGGCTCTGCTGGTTTCAGCGCTGGTGTACTCGTCCTTCGGCGCGGATTGGCGCGGCATGATCGACTCGATCCTGGCCTACGGGACCTACTTCGAGCGCGGCCGCCAAGGCGGAATCCACGCACACCCGTGGCACTACTATCTCCAGTTGCTTGTCGCCAACCGCCCGGGGCGCGGCTTCTTCTGGAGCGAGGGACTCATCGTCAGCCTGGCCGTGGTGGGCGCCGCGGCAAGCCTCGCCTCGAGCGGCCCGCGGGCCTCGGCGCACTATCTGGGCCGGTTCCTCGCGCTGTATACGCTTGTCCTGACGGCGCTCTATTCGGCGATTCCCTACAAAACGCCCTGGTGCCTGGTGAGCTTTCTTACCGGGATGATCCTGCTAGCCGGGGTGGGCTCGGCGGTGATCGTCCGCTGGACTCCCACCTCGCTCGGCAAATCCGCGGTGATCGCGCTGTTCCTGGCGGGGGCCGCGCAGCTCGGTTGGCAGTCGTACCTGCTGAATTTCCGTTTTCAGGCCGATACCCGCAATCCGTACGTCTACGCCCACACGTCAACCGACCTGGTCAACCTCGCGGCCCAGTTGGAGCGATTGGCGCAGGTCTCGCCGGCCGGCCGGGCGATGGTCGTCCACGTCGTGACCGCGGAGAACTATTGGCCGCTGCCCTGGTACCTCCGCAAGTGGGAGCCCAACAGCGTCGGCTACTGGGACTCTCCATCCTCCTGGTCGAGCGACGCTGCAAGCCGCCGCCCGCCCGAGGTGATCATTACGACTCCCGACGAAGCGCCCGCGGTCGATCGGCTCCTCCGCGCGCCCTACGATGGCCAGATGCTCTACGGCCTGCGTCCCGGCGTGCTGCTCTGCGTCTACGTCCGCGACGATTTGTGGCAAGCCTTCCTGGCAGCGCAAGAAGGCTGAGTTCGGGAAGGGACAAAGACGGCCGCGTTCGCATTTTCGCCCCGCAGGGCCAGTTGGCACCGCCCCACAAATGTTCGTGTTCGCATTTTCGCCCCGCAGGGGCAGCCCCAAGTCAGCCCAGGGCAGAGCGTAGCGGCGACAGCCGCGCAGCGTCGCCCTGGGTTCGCCGCCGCCGCCCCACATACGTTCCCCGTTGGATTTCACCGCCGCCGCCGCCCCACATACCTTCCCCCTTGGATTTCGCCGCCGCCCCACATACCTTCCCCCTTGTATTTCGCCCCGCAGGGGCAGCCACTTTTTCCAAACCCAACCAACGCTCCCGCCCCCCCCCGCGTCGACGGCAGGTGCCGGAGGTTGCACCCGCCGCGGCGGGGAATTACGATTCTCGTGGACGGGCGTGCGCGATTGTACCGTTCGGACCCCGCGGACGCTGTGAGCCGAGCCAATCTCAAGCCCGACAACCCAGGAGGAGACATTGAACATGCGATACCCAGAAGTCACGCGACGCGAGTTTCTCAAGGCAGCCGCCGGGGCGGGCGCGTCCCTGGCCGCGCCGGCGCTCGTTCCCGGCAAGGTGCTCGGCAAGGACGGCGCCGTCCCGCCGAGCGAGAAGATCATCGCCGGAGGGATCGGCCTGCGGGGGCGGGGCATGGGCGACCTCCAGTGGATGATGCACCAGCCCGACGTGCAGTTCGTCGCCGTCTGCGACTTGCAGAAGAAGCAGCGCTTGGCCGTCAAGAATCACGTCGACGCTCAATACGGCAACCAGGATTGCCGGGTGTACCCGGAAATCGGAGCTTTCCTGGCCGAGCGCACGGATATCGACGCCGTGCTGATCGCCACCGGCGACCGCTGGCACGCGATGGCCTCGATCCTGGCGATGCGAGCCGGGAAGGACGTCTACAGCGAAAAGCCTTCCGCGATGACGATTGCCGAGGGCCGCGCGGTGGTCGAGACTGCCCGCCGCTACGCCCGCGTCTACCAGACGGGCACGCAGCGTCTGAGCGAGCCGAACCACGTTTTCGCCATCGAGATGGCCCGCACCGGCCGGCTGGGGAAGATTCACACGGCCTACGCGCACATCGCCCCCTGGGATGCCGCCCAGATGCGGCACGATTGGCTGCCGGCCGCCGCCGAGCCGCCCAAGGACGAGGTCGACTGGGACGCCTGGCTGGGCCCCTGCCCGTGGCGGCCCTACAACCCGAGCTATGTCTCGGGCGGGTGGCGGGGCCACTACGATTTTCACACCAGTTGCATCGGCGAGTGGGGCGCGCACACCTTCGCCCAGGCGCAGGCCGGACTGGATTGCGGCGAGACCTCGCCGGTCGCGTACGAGTACGTCGACAACGAGACCGGCGACGGCATGGTCACGCACTTTGCCAGCGGAGTGAAGATGATTTTCTCGCGGGGCGACAAGTACTGGCACGGTTCGTGCGGCGAGCGGTTCGACGGCGCCGGGGGTTGGGCCGCCGCGGCCGACGGCTATTCCCGGCCCGACGTCTCCTCGCCCGACCTCTTGCGCGAGTACAAGAAGGTCATCGGCGAGTACGTCGCCCGCACCGGCAGGTCCCTTGACCACATGCGGAACTTCCTCGACTGCGTGAAGAGCCGCGAGCCCGCCGTGGCCAACGCCGCCGTGATGCACCACTCGATGACCACCGTCCACGCCGCCAACATTTGCATGTGGCTGAAGCGGAGTCTCAAGTATGATCCGGTAAAGGAGGAGTTCATCGGCGACGAGGAGGCCAATCGCTTCCGCTCGCGGGCCATGCGGGAGCCGTACGTGTACTGAGACACGCACGGCGAAGCGTTTGCTCAGCAGTCACAGCAATTTCGAGAAGGACTTGCCATTATGGGGAACAGCACACTGACCACCGATCCCAAAACCGCGCGGAACGCCTCCCAGGGCCGGAAAAAGACGGCATCGCCGCTGGTCCCGGCGCGGGCTCTGCAATTCGCACTGGCCGCCGTGATGCTTCTGGCGGCCGCCGCAATCGCGGCCGACGAGGCCCAGCTCATCGCCGTGCTCCAGTCGGACGCGGGGCAGAAGGAAAAGGCCGACGCCTGCCGCGAGCTGGCTCACGTCGGCACCAGGCGGGCCGTCCCGGCCCTGGCGGCCCTGCTGGGCGATGAAAAGCTCTCGCACATGGCCCGCTACGCCTTGGAGCCGAACCCCGACCCGGCAGCCAGCGCCGCGCTCCGCGACGCCTTGAGCAAGGTCAAGGGGCGCCCGCTGCTGGGCGTGATCGGGAGCCTCGGCGTGCGGCGCGACGCCAAGGCCGTCGACGCCCTGGCCGGGCTGCTCGCCAGCGCTGACAGCGACACCGCCCGGGCCGCCGCCCGGGCATTGGGCAACATCGGCACGCTCCAGGCCGCCAAGGCCATCGAAGCGGCCCTCGCCGCCGCCCCGGCCGCCGCCGAGGTCGACTTCTGCGAGGGGCTCTTCCGCTCCGCCGAAGCCCTCGCCGGCGAGGGCCAGTCCGCCGAGTCTCAGGCGATCTTCGATCGCCTCCGCGACCGCAAGGGCGCGCCGCAGCAGGTCCGCGCCGGCGCGCTGCGGGGCGCAATTCTCAGCCGCGGAAAACAGGGCATCCCGCTGATGCTTGAGGCCATCCGCGGAGCGGACTACGTGCTCACGGCCGCCGCCGCCCGAACGTCGATGGAGATGCCGGGGCCGGAAGTCACCGCCGCGCTGGCCGGCGAGCTCGCCAGGCTGCCGGCCGACAAGCAGATTCTGCTGATCGGCGCGCTGGGCAACCGCGGGGATGCATCGGCCGGTCCGGCCCTGCTTTCCCTGGCCGCCAAGGGGCCCGACGCCGTGCGGCTGGCCGCGATCCGCAACGTCACGCGACTGGGCTACGGGCCCGCGGTGGCGCTGCTGGCTGAGCTCTCGCTCTCCGGCCAGGGCGAGCTGGCCTCCGCCGCCCGCGACTGCCTGAGCGGATTCTCCGGCAAGGACGCCGACGCGGCAATCGCCGGCATGCTTGCCGACAAGGCCGCCGCCGTCCGATCCCTGGCGGTCGAGATCATCGGGCAGCGGAAAGCCGGCCAGGCGGCGGCCAGCCTGTTGAAGGCCGCCGCAGACGAGGAACAGTCCGTCCGCCTGGCCGCGCTGAAGGCTCTCCGCGACCAGGCCGGCGAGGCCGAGCTGCCCGAGCTGCTGGCGATCCTCGCCCGCGCCCGCTCGGCGGCCGATACGCAAGCGGCCGAAGGCGTCCTGGGCGCCCTCTGCGCCCGCGAGAAGTCGCCCGTTAGCGGAAGCATCGTCATTGAAAAGGCCGAGTACGGCGATCTGCCGGGCGGGCCTTCGGCTGACGTGACCGCGAAAGTGGCCGCGATGGTCAAGGACGGTGCGCTGGCGGTCGAGGCCACGAACGGGAACTTCGGCGACCCGGCCCAGGGCGTGGCCAAGAAGCTCCGCGTCGACTACTCCGTCAATGGCACCGCCGCCAGCAAGACGGTTGTCGAAGGCGAAAGCCTTGCATTCACGGCGGTCTCGACGCCGCCGGCGATCGTCGACGCGATTTGCGGCGCATCGGGCGGCGCCCGGGGCGAGGCGAAGCTGGCTCTCTTGCGGGTGCTGCGGACCGTGGGCGGGGCCAAGGCTCTCGCAACGGTCAAGAGCGCGGCGGCCGACGAAGACGCCCAGGTGAAGGAGACCGCGCTCCGCGCGCTGTGCGACTGGCCGACGCCCGACGCCCTGCCCGAGGTGGCCCGGTTGCTCAAGTCACCCCCGAGCCGGACGATCAAGGTCCTGGCGCTCCGCGGCTTTGTCCGCCTCGTCCCGCAGGACGACGCGGCGAACGCCAAGAAGGCCGAGATGCTCCAGGAGGCGATGGCGCTGGCCGAGCGCGACGAGGAGAGGCGGCTGGTGCTCAGCGCCCTGGGCAACATCCCCGCGGTCGAGGCCCTCGCGGCGGCGACGCCGCACCTGGACAACGCCGCCCTGAAAGAGGAGGCCTGCCTGGCGGCGGTCGCAATCGCCGAGAGGATTCGCGCCCGGCACGCCGCCGAAGTGGCCGCGGCGATGCAGCGCGTGGCGAAGTTGACGACCGATAAGAAGCTCGCCGCCCGGGCCGAAGCGATTGCCAGCCAGGCGAAGCAGCAGTGATCCGGCCGGCAGCCGGCGGACCGTGAACGAACAAGCACCCGGCGAGAGCCCAGGCCTCGGCCGGTCGGCCGCGTGTTTCCCCCTCGCGGCCGATCGCGAGAGGCCGGCTCTGGCCGGTTGCAGCCGCTTTGCGTACGCCGGCACGGCGGGCGACCGGAATCAGCACATGAT
>JAMOAF010001034.1 GCA_023621895.1 Planctomycetota bacterium | reverse complement strand
TGACCGAGCGCGGCTCTTCAGCAGCCCCCTCTACACGGAACAGTTCATTGGCACGCCCGATCAGTCGAGGCTATACCGCACTGGCGCCGGCGCCAACTACGACTTGACGGTTCGATCGTTCGATGCCGTGTTGGCCAGATCGTCCCGGGGCGAAGACGACCTGGCGCTGTTCTTCGACGATCCCGGCACAACCAATGGGCAGGTTTTCCGAGGCTTGGAAGGCAAAGGCGAGCTTTTCGGCAAGACCGCCGGCGGCAGCGATTTCCAGGTCACCGCCAGGAACTTCGCCGCCGTCACGGCAACGGAGACCCGCGGCACCGGCCATGTCGCCCGCCTTGTTGACACCGCCGGCGACGACCACCTCGTCATCGACGGCGCGCTGGCCAGCATGTACCGGTACATCGACCCGCCAAAGGGCTCCGGCAAGGGGGAGCGCGGTTTGGAGCTTCTCTACCAGGTCATCGCCAGCGATCAGATCGAGGTCTTCCGGCAGCAGAATCAGAAAGACTCGGCGGACACTAGGCATGTCAGGGCCGTTGACATCGCCTTGCGTTACGACGATCCGCGTGGCTGGCGCGACATCTAGACCACGGCCGAGCCAACGCTCTGAATCGATTTCGCCGAAACCATCGAAAACCGCACTCCGGCGTTCGCTTGTTCAAAGACTCCAGAGAGCACCGCCCGAACGCGCCTGCCGGTGTGACAAGACTATTAGAAAACAAACTTTTATGTATTAGGCTAAATCCGGATTACTCATAGTAGGGAGGCTGCTATAATTCAGGTTGTGTCGTCAGACTTCTCGCCGATCGGCCCAGACTTCGCGGGTAAACCCCGCGCGGCCAACGGTTAAGCGGCGGGGCAAGCCCGCGCGGCAAGACCGCTGCGACCCGCCGCTCGTGGCCTGTAACCTGCAACATCCCAAGCGGACGGACCTATCCATGGGCAGCCTTCAACAAACCATCGGCGCGGATATGACGCAGGCCGGCTGCCGCTCGCGCGACGCGGCGGCCGGCGGTGGCGAGGGCCGCCCGGTCGCCTCGCATCTTGAAACCCAGGGCAGCGGGCTCGGCGAAGGCAGGCCGGCGGGCCTCGACTCGAGCGGCGATGCCTGTTCCGTCTTGTCCGCCAGCACGGAGACGTTCTACGGTTGGGATCGCAAGGTGAAGCTCGCGATGCCGATCATCACCGAGGCTCTCGGCCCGGTGGAAACTGCGCAAGAGGACTGGGAATCGCTTGCCGCCGGGGCGGCGCTGGCTGGTGTGACACTGGTCTGCGGAGAGGACCTTTGCCGGCCAGGCCCGGGACTGCAATGGGACGCGCGCGGCAAGATCGCGCGCTGGCCCGGCATGGACCAGAGAATTCATGCGTACAACAGGCGCCAGGGGGACTACGGCGAGCTGCTGGTCCAGATGAGCATCGACGGCGCGCGGCTTGGCCTGGCGGAGTACTTGATCGAGAAGCACCATCTGGAATCGCTCGAGCTGAAGTGGGGGCAGGGAGTCAACCCCATCGGCGGCGAAATCAAGATCGATTCGCTCGACCGGGTCGTGGAACTGAAGCGCCGCGGCCAGACGGTCATCCCCAATCCATCGGATCGCGCCGTTCAGGCGGCATTCAGGAGTGGGGCGCTGAGGGAGTTCGAACGCCACAGCCGGCTCGGACTGGTTGACGAGGAGGGTTTTCTGGCCGAATGCGATCGGCTCCGCGGCCTGGGGTTCAAGCGGATTGCGCTGAAGGCCGAGGTCTATGAGCTCCGCGAGTTGGCGCTGGCCATGACGTGGAGCAGCCAGGCGCGGATCGACCTGCTCTCGATCGGCGGCGGCCCCGCCGGGGCGGGCATCCGCCCCTGGCGGATGACGGAAGATGGGCACTTGCCGGCGAGCCGCCTCCACTCGGCGGCCGTCGAGTTCGCCGGCAGGCTTGCGGCCGAGGGGAAACGAGTGCCCGACTTGGCCTTGGCCTGCCCGCTCGGCGCGGAAGGCGACATTTTCAAGGCCATCGCCCTCGGCGCGCCCTACGTCAAGGCCGTCCGCATACGTTCGGCGCTGCTGATCCCCGGGCTCGCCGGCAAGGAGGTCGGCCGATGGATCGCGGAAGGTGGATCGGCCAAGATCAGGTTCGCTTGAACTGCCGGTCCAGCTCTTCGCGGCTGAAGACGAGCGCGGCCGGCCCCCGGAGCCCGAGGAAGGCGCCGCCGCGCCGCTCCCCGCCGCCCGGGAAGGCTACCGGCTGCCCAAGGCCCTCCAAATCCACAACCGATACCTCGTCAGCGAGA
>JAMOAF010000009.1 GCA_023621895.1 Planctomycetota bacterium | reverse complement strand
CCTCGGGCTGATGATGGGCTTCGTGTTTGCGAAGAATTTCGATTCGCCCTACCTTAGCCGGTCGATCAGCGAATTCTGGCGGCGGTGGCACTTGAGCCTCTCGACCTGGCTCCGCGACAACCTCTATTATCCGCTCGGCGGCAACCGCAAGGGCCGCGTGCGGACCTACGTCAACCTGGCGTTGGTGATGCTTCTGGGCGGGCTCTGGCACGGGGCCTCGTGGAACTTCGTGATCTGGGGCGCGATCCACGGACTGATGCTGATGATCGAGCGCGCCGGCGGAAACCGCGCCATCCACGGAGGGCTTTTGGGGTTCGCCAAGATGGCAACCACGTTCGTGATCGTCTGTTTCACTTGGGTCTTCTTCCGCGCGGCCGACCTGCCCGCGGCCGTGGACTACTGCCGCAGCATGTTGGGGCTGGCGTCGCCGCAATCCGGCGCGGGGCTGATTGGCGGGCTGATCTATCAGCCGTACTACGCAGCTTCGATGCTGCTGGCTGCGTTCGTCGTCTGGTTCTGCCCCCAAACCTGGGATTTCACTCGCAAGATCACCTGGAAGAAGACCCTCTGGATCACGACCGTTTTCTGGCTGGCGATCGCGGCGATGACCGCGCAAGAGTTCAATCCGTTCATCTACTTCATTTTCTGACGGCAGTTGCCGCGGTGCACCAATGACCGAGCGAACCAAACCCCAGAGCCGCGAAGAGCAAGCGGGGCTCGAAATCGGCCAGACCCAAGTCAGCCGTGGCGTGAAGTGGACGCTTTTCGTCATCGGGCTGTTCACTCTCGCCGCGGTGCCGGTCGCCGAGACGTACCGGGACATGCGGCAGCACTCAAATCGCCGGCATGGATTTCCATGGCCGCAGTGTTGCGACATCTTCGACGCCTTGCCTCGGGCCGCGGCGGCTTACAACGAGCATCGCGGCGGCTGGACCCTGAAGACGCTGCACGCCAACGCGGTGCTCTTGCAGTCCATCGACCAGTACGAGAAGGACCTGGAGGCCGAGTCGCTGCTGGCGCAGTACGTGCTGCCGCCGGTCCAGGAGCTTCTGGTCCATGCCGGCAGCGGCAACGAGAGGGCCTATATCGGCCGCTGGCGGTGGCTGTTCTATCGGCCGGGCATCGACTATTGCACCGGTCCCGGATTCCTGGACCCGCGGCACATGGCCCACCGGGCCAGCAGCGGTTCCGAATGGCGTCCGGCCCCGCAGCCCGATCCGCGCGCGGCGATCCTCCAGTTCCACCAGCAGCTTGCGGCCCGGAATGTCCGGTTGGTGCTCATGCCGACGCCCGACAAGGCCACCATCCATCCCGAGAAGTTTTCCTCACGCTATGAAGACCGGCGGATGGGAGTTCACAATCCGTCGTACCGGCAGTTGCTCGATGAGCTGGAGGCCGAAGACGTGCTGGTCTGCGACGCGACCGGCGCGCTGGTGGAGTATCGCGACCGATCCGGCGCCGCGGTCTATCTGGCCACCGACACGCACTGGCGACCCGAGGCGATGGAGTTGGCCGCGGCGGAACTCGCCCGGCTCATCGAAGAGGAGATCGTGTTTGACACGGGCGCTGCGGATCGCACCTGGCATCGGACGACCAGGGACGCCAAGAATCGCGGCGACATCGCGATGATGCTCAGGCTGCGCCGCAACCGGAGCGTGTTCGGCGAGGAGGCTGTCACGATCCGCCCGGTGACTGACGCCGCGGGCCAGCCGTGGCGGCCGGACCCGGCCGCTGAAATCCTGATCCTGGGCGACAGCTTCGCCAACATCTACTCGCTGGAGTTGATGAACTGGGGCTCAGCGGCCGGACTGGCCGAGCAATTGAGTTTCGCGTTGAATCGCCCCGTCGACGCCATCCTGCGGAATGACGACGGGGCGTATGCCACGCGCCAGATACTCAGCCGCGAGTTGGCCCAAGGCGAAGACCGCCTGGCCGGCAAGAAGGTTGTCGTCTGGCAGTTTGCCGCGAGAGAACTGGCTGCCGGCGATTGGAAACTGGTTGACATGACGCTCAACGAGTCGCGCAAACCCTCTGGCAGCCCGCCGGCGGCGAGCCCCGAGTTGATCGTGAGCGGGACGATTTCCGCGAAATCGGCCGCGCCGCGCGCCGGGCAGATGCCCTATGCCGACCACATTTTCACCTGCGACCTGACCGACTTAGAGGTCCACGGCGGGACGCTCACCGACCCCAAGATCACCGTGTATCTGTTCAGCATGAGACACCATCAGAATACACCGGTCTTCTCCTGGCCGGTGGGCAAGCGGGTGAAGCTCAAGCTTCACCCGTGGAGGCCCCAATTCTTCGCCCGATACGGACGAATCAATCGCACGGAAACGGAAGACATCGAACTCAAACGCCCCTGGTGGGGGGAGGTCATCGAATGAAGAACCGGAGAATCTGGTCGATCGCGTGGGCTGCCATCACGCTGGCCGCGGGCTGTGGAACCCCGCCGCCCTTGGAGCGGGACAATGTGAGCGAAGTCTTGAATGCGCCGGCTCGGATGACGATCGACTTGGGCGGCGATGTGAAGCTCGACACGGTGCTGATTCCGTCAGGGTCCTTCTTGATGGGAGACAATAGCGGTCTTGACGACGAGAAGCCCGTTCACAAGGTGACGATCACCAAGCCGTTCTATCTCGGACGGCACGAGGTGACGGTCGGGCAATTCCGCCGCTTCCTCGAGGCGACGGGCTACGTGACCGATGCGGAGAGGGGAACCGGCTTCCGCGGCGCATTTGGCTGGGACCTCGACAAGATGGAGTTTCAGATGAACGAGGACTATTCGTGGCGGAGCACGGGGTTTGCCCAGTCAGATGACCACCCGGTGGTCAACGTGAGCTGGAATGACGCGATGGAGTTCTGCCGGTGGATGAGCCGCCAGTTCGGCGGCGATTACCGCCTGCCGACGGAGGCTGAGTGGGAGTATGCCTGCCGAGCGGGCACGACAACCGGCTACTATCACGGCAACGACCCTGAAGGAGCAGCGGAAGTAGGGAACGTGGCGGATGCGGCGTTCGGGGCGCAACACCCCGGAATGAAGGGCATCATCCAAGCCAGCGACGGCCATGCCTACACGGCGCCTGCCGGGCGCTTTTTGCCGAACCGCTTTGGTTTGCACGACATGCATGGAAATGTCTGGGAGTGGTGCGCGGACTGGTACGACCCGGAATACTATGCAACGTCGCCGGCGGCCGATCCGGCAGGCCCCGTGACGGGCGAGGAACGCGTGTACCGCGGGGGCGGCTGGTTCAATTGCAGCAGGGGATGCCGATCCGCCAGCCGCAGCGCGGCCCTGCCCGACAACCGCAACTTGACCGTGGGCTTCCGCGTCTGCCAGCCGGCCGGGTAGCGGAGCATCGCGCGTGCCCCGGATGATCCGTGAGCCGGGGTCGACCGACGGGTGGCATCCGGCCGAGGCAGGCGAACGCTCAGTGCATGAGTTGACCGCCATGATCGGCACCGATGGCTCCACTGCGCGCGCACCCACAAACGAGTGGTTCGGCAACCACCCGTTGCCCGAACGGTTCCACACAACATGCCAAGTGATCCCTGTTTCTCATTCTGGCTTGTGGGGAATGCACGCTTTCGCTAATATTTCGTTACTTGGCAAACGATAGAACACTAGCGGTCGTAGTGGAAACGATGTCCTGTCACGTCTTGGCCAAGTCGGCCAGACGAACAGTTGGCCGGTCTGGGCATGGATTCACGTTCCCCAAGCCTGCTTTCGCAAAGGTCTCGGGTGAAGGAGAAGCAGTCAAATGTCGCGAGGTCTCCGGTTATGAAAAAGCTAGCAGTCGGAAGTGCCGTTCTCGCGGTGCTCGTCATTGGTCTCACGATCGTCTTGGCCAAGGGGGGCTCCAGTTTTCCCGCGGAGAGCGAAATCGCTCAGGCCCCGGTCGCGAACGAGGTAGTTTCCAACACGGTGTCAAAGCCGGCGATTCCGAAGGCCGAGGGGCCGGGAATGCTCGCGATGGAGCAGGCGGCAAAGGCGAAGAAGTACCTCTTCGCCTTCTTCTGGAAGAATGAAGACGACCGGACCGCTGCCATGCGGAAGGTGTTTGAAGCGGCAGCCGGTAAGGTCGCGGATCGCGCCCAGACGATTGTGGTCAAGGTCACCGACCCTGCCGATGCCGGGATTGTCCAAGAGTTTGGACTCGATCGGGCGCCGATGCCCCTGGCGTTGGCAATCTCGTCGGGCGGAGCAGTAACCGGAGGGTTTCCAACGGAGTTCAAGGAAGAGGACCTGCTGAATGCCTTTGCATCGCCCGCCTTGGAAAACTGCCTGGCCGCGCTTCAGAACGGCAAACTCGTCTTCCTTTGCGTCCAGAACGCTTCGACGAGCTCCAACGACGATGCCCTGAAGGGAGTCAACGAGTTCAAAGCGGACTCGCGATACGGCAGCGCAACCGAGATCGTCATGTTGGATCCTAAGGATTCCGCGGAGGCATCCTTCCTGAGCGACCTCAAGATCGATCCGAAAACCAATGTCGCCGTAACAACGTTCCTCGTTCCGCCGGGTTCGCCGATTGCCCAGTACGATGGAGCGACAACGAAGGACGAACTGATATCCGCTCTTCAGAAAGCCGCCACGTCGTGCGGCCCGGGCGGATGCGGGCCGGGTGGCTGCGGGCCCGGATAGCTCAGTGCTGCGCTCCCGTTCTTAATGCTGTTGATCCGCGACTTACGGAGAATACATCATGCGACTTCGGACGCTCGTGTTGCGCGAAATATTCGAACGAAAGAGCCAGTTGGCCACCAGCTTCCTGGCCATCCTGCTCGGAATCACGGTGATCGTTTCGATCAAGAACATTACGGTCTATTCAGAGAAGGCCGTGGCTCGCGAGATGGACTCTTTGGGAGCCAACATCCTCGTGTTGCCCAAGTCGGCGACGCTGCAAAACTACTACGCCGCCGACTTGCAGGGAGACACCATCCCGGAGGAGTATGTCGGCCAACTGGCCATGTCCAGCTTGCAGGGATTGGACAACCTTTCTCCGAAACTCTCCGTGCCCGTGGATATCCAGGGGCGCAGCTTCACCTTGACCGGCATCTTGCCGAAGAGTGAATTCCAGGCCAAAGCCGCATGGGCGGGCGCTGGAATCTTCTCGCGGCCGGAAGGATGCGGCGCGATGCCGACGCTGCCTTTCGCCAAAGCCGACAAGAAGACGCTGGTTCGCCAGCGCGTGATCGACGACCTGGCGAGCGACGAAGCCCTGGTCGGGGCCGACGTCGTCTCGGCGCTGTCGTTGAAGGAAGGCGATCGCCTCACCCTGCTCGGCCAGGAATTCAAGGTGACGGCCGTATTGCCGCAGACGGGAACCGTCGATGATTCCCGCGTCTTCGCGCACCTGCATCGCGTGCAGGAATTGGCGGGCAAGGGGCCCGTGGTCAATGCCATTGAAATCGTGGGCTGCTGCCAGGAGATTGCGAAGGGCCTGGTGCAGAAACTCAACTCGCTCCTGCCCGAGGCGAAAGTCGTGACGGTCACCCAGATCGCCGAGTCCCAGATCAAGATGAACCACATGATGTCGCGGCTGTCGCTCATCTTCCTGGTCATCATCCTGTTTGTGGGCGGCGCCGGTATCGCCAACTACATGTATTCCAACGTCTTCGAACGGCGACGCGAGATCGGGACACTGATGGCGTTGGGAGCCAATTCACGGCTGATCCTGCGGATCTTTCTTCTGAAGGCACTGCTTCTGGGACTCGCGGGCGGTGTCGGAGGCTACCTGCTGGGGTCGCTTCTTGCAGTTGCCATGGGACCGCAACTGGCCGGTGTGCCCGTGCTCCCCATGCCGCTGCTGGCGATTTGGGCCGTGCTGATTTCCGTTGGCTTGGCCTTGGCAGCCAGCTTCTTTCCCGCGTGGCGTGCTGCTCGACTTGATCCTTGTGCGACGTTCCAGGAGATTTGACCGATGCTGAAGATGGACAACGTTACCAAGAAGTATCGCCACCGCGGGGAATACGTGACAGCGCTGGACAACGCCAGCGTGGCGATCGACAAAGGCGATTTCGTATCGGTTGTCGGTCCGAGTGGATGCGGCAAAAGTACGCTCCTGCTGATGCTCGGCGGCATGCTGTCTCCCACGTCAGGCCGAGTTCTGTTCGGCGGAGAGTCGATTTACGACTTGAACGCGGACGACCGGGCCGGATTGCGGACCAACAACGTCGGCTTCGTTTTCCAGACGTTCAACCTGGTCGGTTACCTGACCGCCTTGGAGAACGTCCAGATCCCGATGTATCTGGCCGGGGTGGACGATGCCATCCAAGAAGAACGGGCGGCAAGCCTCCTTGATCGCGTCGGGCTGGGCGACAGGATTCATCACAAGCCGTGCGAATTGAGCGTCGGCCAACAGCAACGCGTCGCGCTGGCCAGGATGCTGGCGAACGATCCTGCGTTGATTCTGGCCGACGAACCGACCGGGAACCTGGATCCCGATACGAGTCGGCAGGTAATCGGCTATTTCGAGGAGTTCAACCAGGAAGGCAAGACGATCGTCATGGTCACGCACGATCCGCGGGCCGCGGCACGGGCCAAACGCACCCTGCGCATCAAGGCCGGGAAGATCGTCGCCTCCGACCAGTCGCGAGGGCAACTGCATGTGGCCTGACGAGACCAGCCGCGCCCGGGGCAACGGTGAGACCTTGACACCTCGCCGCGATCTGCCTACAACCGAGCGCATCACCGATCTCGGTTCTGGTCTTGATTCCGGAGACAGCATGCGGGATTTCATGGCGATCACCAAGGCCTTGGCGGACGAAACACGCGTGCGGGTCCTGCTTGCATTGCAGCGGGGAGAGCTTTGCGTCTGCCAGATCGTGGAACTCACCAGCCTGGCCACTTCGACGATCTCCAAGCACATGTCGATCCTGAAGCAGGCACGATTGGTCGAAAGCCGCAAAGACGGTCGCTGGATGTACTATCGGCTCGCCGACGATCAGGCGCCGGAAGTTGTCCGAAGCAGCCAGGATTGGGCCCTGCGCTCGCTGGCAAGGGACCCCAAGGTTCTCAACGACAAGAAGCGGCTGGCGGCGATCTGCAATTCGGACCCGCACGAGTTATGTGCGGCGCGAGATAATCCGGCCCAACACGGCCGAAATCACGATGGAGACGAGCGACACAATCGCTAAGTAGAAGTCTAAATCGGCTAGAGCGTCATCGCCTTTGACTCCCCAACAAGCTCCCCGCGTGTGCGGGGTTCTCAACGGGCTGGTGACACGTGTCGCAGCGCATTTTCCCCATCCATTCGCCTGGAAGCACCCCCTTGCGCGGCGCCGTGCCTGTCTGGCGTGGCGGGCCTGGTTCCGGACCGGCTTGGCTCTCCCGGCAATAGGCATTCAGCAGTTTGACCGTTTTCATGGCAACATCCACCGTCAATCGCCGGCAACGCTCCGTCTTCTCCTTGCTGTCAACCTTCAAGCCGGATTCGTCACACCAGGCGCCCACCGACACGTGGCACAGGACGGATCGGGACGTGGTGGGCACGATCTGCGTTTGTCCATCAGCCCCCGCGGGCCGGTACCTGGGCAGCTTCATCCGTTCATACCAGGCAAATAGGCTATTAACGAGTTGTTCGCGGCCTTGTTTGTCGACGACAAACAATCCAATCATTGCGGCGGCCCCGTTGAGCGCCCCGCAGAGGGTTCCCCAGCCACCTACCCCACCCGCGCCATATTTCATCATGTGCAGCGGAAACGCTGGGGCAGGCGTTTCGGCCGCTTCACGATGGCACGCGAGAATGCCGCCAGAGATCGCGTACATGCAGCCGCCCTCGCTATAGAGCTCGTAGACCTTCTCACCTACGCGAGCGGGGTCGAGAGGCACATAGACCCATGAGTTGTTGTCTCCCCGCGGGTCCGCCGAGCCTGCCTGCGCCGGCGATGCTCCCGGCGACGGCTGGCATCTCGGCACAACACCGGCTCCGACCGCCATCCCGAAGTATCCGATCAAGTCTCTTCGCCTGATGCCGTTCATGGTCCTCAAGTCCTCCAATCAAGTAACGTGAATGATCTGCTTCAGCGAGAGCCCAATGTCCACGGCACGAT
The DNA here is from genome assembly GCA_023621895.1 of Planctomycetota bacterium. GTDB lineage: Bacteria > Planctomycetota > Planctomycetia > Pirellulales > Thermoguttaceae > JAAYCB01. The sequence continues at coordinate 3,029 of JAMOAF010000009.1, read as the reverse complement.
TCACGCGCTCGGCGCGGCGCGATTCAGGGCGACTTCCGCGACGCGCCGCCCCAGGTTCTTCACCGTGCCGACGCCGAACTCATCCTGGGAAATGTCGTCGTTGCCGCTGTTCCAGACGGTGGCGCCGGTGTGGCACGTGGGACGGCCGTCTCCGACGACGATCATTTCCTGGCAGAGCAGGGCCGACTGGACACACTGGATCGTCAATTCCTGGCCGCCGTTTCGGACGCCGCCGACGGCCACGACGCCGCCGACCTTGTTGGCCAGCGCGAATTTCCGCGCGCGGAGCGCAAAACAGCGGTCCAGAAAAGCCTTGCAGAGCGAGGTCATGCTGCCGAAGTAGACGGGCGTGCCGATGAGGATCCCCCGCACTCGCCCGTCCACGAGCTTCGCGGCCACGTCGCCAAAATCGTCCTTGTGCCCCGGCTTGAGCGGAATCCCGGCGGCGATGTAGCCGGGAATCTCCAGATCGGCCAACTCGATCAGCTCCGTCTCGATCGTGTCAGGGGCCACCTCCCGGGTGGCGTCCAGGCAGATGGCCAGGGCCTGGGCGGTCGTCTTGCCTCGGCGAGGGCTGCAAGCAACGCCGATGATCTTGATGCCACCGCCGGCGGCCTCGCTCGCATCGGCTTGGAGGGCAGCCAGGCCGGCTGCTGCTCCCGCCCCGATTCCCATCGTTTGAACGAACGTCCGACGTGTCAAGGAAGACTGCATGGCGATTCCCCTCGTTTGTCATTGGGCTGAAATGTGTTGCGTCCGTTGCCGCTTGAGTGTTCCGCCGAGAAAGCAGACTACTGTCTGCGGGTCACGGCTTGATCTTGTCGAAGACGGCCGTTAGTCTGGTCCGAAACGCATCCAGAATCATCGGCACGACGTCCGCCAGCGGTTTGACGGGAACGAGATCCTGCACAGCCTCGGCGTCAAGTCCCGAGTTCGACATGGTGGCGACCGTGCCGGCGAGCACTTGCCGTACACCGGCGATGGCTTCTGGCCGTGTCAATCCGAAAGATTCGCCCAACGCGACCAGTTCGTACAGGAGCGGCCAGAAATACGTCGGTCCCATGCCGGTCAACACGGCAAACGCCTCGAGCTTGCCTTCCTCCGTCTCATGGCACTCGCCCAACGGAGCCAGGAGGTTTCGCACAATCTCACGATCCGCGTTCGTAAGGCTTGTGGAGAATGCCAGTGGATTGAAACCCGCGCCGACGATTGAGGGGGCGTTGGGAATTACCCGTGCCAATCGATTGAAGCCACCCAATAACTCCGCCAATTTGCCGATGGTGAACTTCGGGGCAAGAGACACGAGAATCGTCGTGGACCTGGCCGCGCCCTTGAGTTTCGGCAGTGCATCGGGTATTGCGGGCGGATGCACGGCCAGAAAGACGACGTCCTGGTTCATGGCCGCCAGATTCCCGTCGCAGACCGCGTCTACGGCAGTGAATTCCTGCTTGAGTGTATCGAGAACATGGGGGTCCGTGTCGCTAACCACGATGGGCCCGGGCAGCTTGCCCGCCCTGCTCCATCCCCCGAGGAAGATGCGGGCAATCCGCCCGCCACCGATGAATCCAATCGTCTTGTCGCTCATGGTCGCACCCACTGACTCCAATGTATGTGGTGGTTCCGAGGGTCACCGGGAAAAGGCTTTGATCTCGTCAGGCGAGGCAACCTTGGCCATCACCTTGATTTGCTCTTCCTCATTCAGGTCGTTTGAGCGGGGGCTACAGGAAGTACCATCCGAAGACCATGCCCACAATCGTGCTCATAATCACGCATAAGAATACGAATGTCGCCGTCTTCTTGAAGCCGATGATGCTGTAAACGACGGCGATGCTCGGCAGCGACAGCGCCGGCCCGGCCAGAAGCAGCGCCAATGCGGGGCCGCGGCCCATTCCCAGGCCGAGGAGGGCCTCCAGGATCGGGATCTCGGTCAAGGTGGCGAAATACCACATCCCGCCGATCATCGAGGCGATGAGATTCGACCGGAAGCTGTCGCCGCCGACCCAACCGGCGACGACTTCTTCCGGAATCAGGGCCCCGACGAAGCCGGTCACCAGAACGCCGCCGAACAGCAGGGGGATGATCGACTTGGAGAAACTCCATGTCTGGTCCATCCACTCGCCCAGTTCCTGCCGGTCGAACCAGACCCAGATCATCGCCAGGACAGCCAGGAAGCAAGCGCCGGCGAAATACCAGCGGTGGTGAAACACCCAGACGGCCCAACGGTAGTTTTCTGGAGTCCAGTCTTTCTCCGAGGCGATCTCGCTGGTGGGAAACGTGAGTTTCGCGCCCTTGTTCATGTTGTCCAACGGCTGATTGAGTTGCACGCGGTACGTCTCGCCGGTCTTCTGTAAGACGGAGACTTTCATCACCGTGCCGTCCGTCTTCTCGATGATCGTCTGGCTGGGATTGGCCCAATCGCTGAACACCAAGAAGGCGATCATCGCAATGAAGAACAAAGCCGTCTGCCAGAGGTTTCGCTTCGCCGGGGGCGGATCGGGCATGGCCATTACGGCGGCTGTCCGCTGCTCGTCCTCCTTGCGGAAAATTGCCGCCATGATCAGCCCAATGACGACAGCGAAGGCGATCGAACCAATGATCCGAGCGATGCCCAGGTCGAAGCCCAGAACCCGAGCGGTCAGGAAGATGGCCATCACGTTGATCGCCGGCCCGGAGTAGAGGAACGCCGAAGCCGGTCCGAGTCCCGCGCCGACGCGATAGATTCCCGCGAACATGGGCAACACGCTGCAAGAGCAGACCGCCAGCACCGTCCCGGAGGTTGAAGCCACGCCGTACGCTTCGATCTTATTGGCCTTAGGCCCGAGGTGCCGGAGGACCGCCTCTTTGGAAAAGAACACGGCGATTGCCCCGGCAATGAACATCGCGGGCACGACACAGGCCAGGGTGTGGTACTGGGCATACCACTGGAGCATGAAGAACGCTTCCATGATCGCGCTCTGGATCTTCGCGTCCGTGAAATTCAAGAAGTAGGCGAGCAGAAAGACCGTGGCCAATGCCACAAGGATGCCAAG
>JAMOAF010000799.1 GCA_023621895.1 Planctomycetota bacterium | reverse complement strand
GCCTTCGAAGTTGGTCCAGAGGATGCTTTGCTTGGAGCCTTCATTGATCAGGAAGACGACCCCTTCGTCCGTTGGCCGGCTGCCTTCGAACAGGCTGACGTTCGCCTTGGGGAAGCCTTTTTTCTTGTAGAAGGCTTCGATCCGGCGGCGCGCTTCCTCGACGGCAAAGGGGTCAAGGGCGTCGCCGGTCTTCAGCTTGGCTTCCTTCTCCAGCGTCTTTTTACTGATGCGGTTGCCCACGTACTTGACGTGGCCGATGGTGGGCCGCTCGGAGACCTCGAAGACGACCACCTTGCCCTGCCCGTTGGGCGCGTCCTGGTATTGGGGGCGGACGTGGAGCACGAGGCCGGAATCGGTCAATCGGACGACGTCCTGCCCGACCGTTTCGGCGCTGTAAGGCCGCCCGGGGCGCGTCTTGATCAGGCGCATGAGGCGTTCCTCGGGCGTGTGCTTGTTGCCGACGATTCGCACCTCGACGACCATCTCGGAGGCGGGAACCGCCGCGGGTTGAGAAAGCGCCGGCAGGGTCGGTGGCTGGGAAGAATGGGGAATCGCCTCGGCCCCAGCCGCCGAAAGGGCGCCGATTACCAGGATCTGGAGACCGGCGCAAATAGCTTGGCTGGCGAGCTTGCGGACTGCGACCATCGGGGTCCTTCCCGTTTGTCGGTTGCTTATCGTCGAGGAAAGCGTCCTTGCCTGGCACATCGTTGGTTGCTTGTTGAGCTTACGGACGGCGCCGGCGGACAGTTCAGCCATCCCGGCAAAGCCAGCGCTTCCCAACTCGGGGTATGGCGCCTGCCGATTCTCCCGGTCGCTCGCGTTTCCCACGCGGAAAGGCAATCCATGCGCCGAAAAACTCCACAAAGGGCGTACAAATACAGAAAGCCCTTTGAAATGGCAAGGTGAGTTCCGCCAAGGGACGCAGATCCCACGCACATCGGGGTGCAGAAAGGGAATCGCGCTGAGAGCCCGGATTCGAGCAGGCGTCAATAGGAGAGCCTGTGAACGCCATGGTAAACTGGGCGGGACGGGGCAGTCTGGTGAAGGCCGATCTCAGGGAAGGATGTTGGCCATGGATATCGTGCTCTTTGAAGAATCCGGTGGCCTGGTTTCCCCAATCGGATCACTCGGCTGTCTCAGCGAAGTTTCAGTCAGGTCCTTTGCTCGCCGCCAGGAATCGGGCGAGGATGTTGGCCAGGCTGTCGATCGCCTCGCGGTTGGGGAACGAAACGGTCAGCCGCTGGCTGCCCGACTCGTCGACCTCGATGCACCGGTCGAGGCCCTGGCGGACCTGGTCGACCAGCGGGGCCGGCGCGGGCTGCGAGCTCGATTCCCCGCCGACCAGCTCGCCGAGGAAGCGGAAGGCGGCGCCGAGCAGTTCGCCGCCCGCCTCCGCCACCCGCTGCTGCCGCTGGGCGGCTTCCGATTCCAGCCTTGACTTCTCCAGGCTGGTCTGGTCGACCGGGGCTTCCGGCTTGGCGCCGAGGAGCACTTCCAGCCGCCGCCGCAGCTCCTCCATGCCGCTGATCATGTCGACCTGCGAGACGTCGGACCCGGCGTCGAGGACGGCCAGGGCGAGGTCCTTCTTCGCCGAAAGCGTGGTCAGCAGTTTCTCTTCGAGGGTCTCTTCCGTGACCAGCAGGAAGACCTGGACGGGATTCTTCTGGCCCATCCGGTGCGCCCGGCCGATCCGCTGCTCGAGGACCGCCGGGTTCCAGGGCAGGTCGATGTTGAGCACCGTGTTGGCCGCCTGTAGGTTCAGGCCGGTCGCACCGGCGTTGGTCGTCAAGAACAGACGGCAGGCCTCGTTGTGCTGGAACTCGTGGATCAGCTCCTGGCGTTTCTTCTGGGGGACCGAGCCGTCGAGCCGCACGTACTGAAGCTCGTGCCGCTTGAGGATCGGCTCGATGAAATCGAGCATCGTGGTCCACTCGGAGAAGAGCACGGCCTTGCGGTCTTGCTCGTCGAAAAGCTGCTCGATCAACTCTTCCAGCCGCTCGAGTTTCGATGAATGGCCGGGCGGCTGCTTGTCGCAGAGAAACGTGCTGTCGGCCGACATCCGGCACATCAACAGCGCCTTTTGCAGCCGCAGCAGGTCCATCTCGGTGAGATACTTTTTCCTCACGATCTTTGAAACGATCCGCATGTACTCGTTGTGCAGGTCGAACTGTTGGCTGGTGGGCGGGATCCGCACGATTTCGACGGTCCGCGGCGGGAGCTGCGTGAGCACCGACTCGCGCGTGCGGCGGAGCAGGATCGGGCTGAGCCGCTGGCGCAGTTCGTCGAGGTTCTTGTAGCCGAGCACCCGGCCCTTCTCGTTGACCATCCGGTGGCGATTGAAGAACCGGAAGGCCGGCATCAGCCGGCGGTCGTCGATGAACTGGACCACCGAATAGAGCTCATCGAGCCGATTTTCCAGGGGCGTTCCGGAAAGCACGAGGGCAAACGGCGAACTGAGCGCTTTGACGACGCGGGCGGTCTTCGATTCCCAGTTCTTGATCCGCTGCCCCTCGTCGAGAATGATCAGGTCCCAGCGGCATTTCTCGATGCTGAGAATGTCGCGGAGCACCTGCTCGTAGTTGCAGACGGTGAAGAAGCAATCGTTTTCATACTGGGCCGGCCGCTCGCTGGCGCCGCCCACTACAAGCTGCACGTCGCGGTCGGAAAAACGGCGAATCTCGTTTCGCCACTGCGATTTCACCGAAGCGGGGCAGACGATCAGCACCTTGCGGATCTGGGCCTGGCGGGCGAGAATCTCGGCCACGCCCACGCCCTGGATCGTCTTGCCCAGGCCCATGTCGTCGGCCAGCACCGCCCTGCACGCCTTGACGGCGAAGGCGATCCCGTCGAGCTGATAGGGGAGGAGTTCCGTCTTCAGCAGCGTCTTGCGCAACGGATGGCGGGCCGGGTCCTTGCGAATCTCGTCCATCAGGCCGGCGATCCGGTCCTGGAACAGCCGCCGCTGGATCAGTTCCTCGGCGTCGGGATAGACGGCAACTTCGAAGCCCTCTTGCTCGAGCCGCCCAATGCAGCGGACCAGGGCCCCCGCGTCGTCGATCGGCCCGTCGGCGAGCGAGCCGGCAATTTTCTGCACTTTCGGATGGGGCTTGTCGGGCAACCGCAGATGGAGCGTCAAGTCTTCGCCGTAGAGCAGGTGCACGCAGATGTTCTTCTCGCGGTAGGGCCTGGCCCGCTCCGCGGCCGGGAACCGCTTGCGGACGCGGTCCAGCGCGTACATGATGTGTTTGCAGGTGCCCAGCGTGTTCGTGCGGAAGTCGGGGCAACTGCAATACGACTGGCCTCGCTCTTCCCCCCGCAAGGCGATCCGGTACGTCTTGCCGGAGGCGGCGCTGGTCAGCAGGTAGTCGGTCCAGGGCCGGTCGGCGTTGCGCGACTGGAGGCGGAATTTCTCTTCATTCGCCCGCTGCTGCCGCTCGGCCAGGGCCTGTTGGACCAACTCCTCCTCGCCCAGGCTTTCGATCGGCACGCGGTCCGGCGGCGGCTCCGCCAGGCCGAGGATGGTCTTCTCCTCGAGGATCAGCGAGACGGCGCCCCCCACGTGCTCGCACATCCCCTGGCAGGCCGTGCAATTGAAGTTCAGCCGATTCTCGGCCTCGGCCATCAGCGTAATCGTCACGACCGGCGGCGGGCCGGCTTCAGGGCAGGCGTTGTATTTCAAGCGGAACAGATCGCCGCCAAAATAGACATCTTCCCTGACATGGATCTCGTAGGTCGCCCCCCGCTGGATCAGCCGGCGGCCGTCCGGGCCGAGAAGCTGGCAGGCTTCCACGTATGTTAATTGGGAGAGACGGTCTCTGAGGGTCAGTTCTTCGGTTTTCTTGGTCTTCATGACGGGCGTTCCTTCTACCGCGAGAGTAAACGAGGTGCGGCGGTCCTGAACGAATCCCCCTAGGATACCGGATCGGGTCCGCTCGACCAAGTGCCGCCGAACGAGCTCCGGCGGCCGCGCGTGTCTGAGGCTTCTTCACCCCAATCGCTGCGAGTCTTGCGAGACGCGGCACTCGGTCTCGAAGGGCGCGGCCCGCGGGCGAGCGAGCTGCTCGATCTCAGAAGTGTTTTTGGCGAACCGAAGAGGGGTGCTGGTCCGCGTCAGTGAATTTGGGATGTTTGGGTGCTTGGGTAAGTTCTGTGGTGTGAGATTGGCTGGAATGCACAAGATGCGAAATAAAAAAAGATTCTTCCGGTCGTAGAAAATCCCAAAGGTTTGCGGGTTAGGCTGCCGATATCAAGTTTGCCGATTATCTGGACCAGGGGATGCCTATGGTATCTCCCGGTTCTGGTTCCGGGGGGGAGAGCGGCAGAGATTGATCGACCAAGCTCACGGCAACCCGTAGCAGGAACGCAAACCCCATGATTCGGCAGCTCTTCCCAAATGGCGGCCTCTTTGCTGGAGTCGCGCTGGTTTCCTTGCTGGTCGGCTGTAATCCCCAACAGCCTTTCTACTTGAACGAAGACGGCGACCTCTCCCACTACGTCGGCGTGGCGACCGAGATCGAATATCCCGACGTCGATCTGGGCAGCCTCGACGAGGTGGAAGGGGCGATGGCGCCGGCCACGGTGATCAACTTCGACCACGTCAAAATCGAAGACATCACGCTCGAAGACGCCGTGCGAATCGCGCTGGAGAACAGCAAGATCATGCGAAGCCTTGGCGGAGTGGCGTTTGGCGCCTCGGGCGTGCAGGGAGAACCCAGCGGATTGCTGTCGAACCCCTCCGGCACGCCGACCACTTATTTGCCGGCCCTCACCGAGAGCGATCCCCGTTACGGCGTCGAGGCGGCCCTTTCCGCATTCGACACGCAATTCACCACAAGCGCCTTTTGGGAGAAGAACGACACACCGCAGAACGCCACCGGCTTCGTCACCGCATTTCGGCCCCGGGTTTTTGCACAGGACTTGGGAACCTTCCAGGCCCAACTCAAGAAGACGGCGGCCACCGGCGGCACCTGGTCGCTCACGCACAATGTCGAATACGAGTGGAACAACGCCACCGGTTCGCGGAAGTGGCCGAGCGATTGGAACGTCAATCTCCAGGCCGAGTTCCGCCAACCGTTGATGCAAGGGGCGGGCGTCCAGTACAACCGAATCGCCGGCCCCGGCGCGATTCCCGGCTTCAACAACGGCGTGATGATCGCCCGGCTGAGGACCGACATCAGCCTGACGGATTTCGAAGGGGGGGTCCGCAACCTCGTGAACGACGTGGAACGGGCCTACTGGAACCTCTACTTCGCCTACCGACGACTCGACACGGCCGTGGCCGGCCGCGACAGCACCCTCCGGGCGTGGCAGACGATCAAGGTCAAACGCGACGTCCAGGCCGAAGGCGGCACGATCCAGAGCGAAGCCCAGGCACGAAACCAGTATTTCCTCTTCCAAGCGGTCGTCGAGCAGTCGCAGTCCAACCTGTTCAAGAACGAAAACGTGCTCCGCTACGCGCTCGGCCTTTCGCCGACCGACGGGCGGCTGTTCCGCCCCTCGGACGAACCCACCCGGGCGATGGCGCGGTTCGATTGGAACGAAGTTCTGGCCGAAGGGCTGTCGCGAAGCGTCGAGCTCCGCCGCCAGAAATGGGTCATCAAGCAGCGCGAACTTGAACTGATCGCCGCAAAGAACTATCTCCTGCCGCGATTGGACGCGGTGGGCCGCTACCGCTGGCTCGGCCTGGGCGATATCCTCGTCGAGGGAACCAGGAAGATCGACACGGATGGCGACGTGACCAACGCTTACGGATCGATGACCAGCGGCCGATACCAGGAATGGCAACTCGGACTGGAATTGTCGGTCCCCCTCGGATTCCGCCAGGAGATGGCCGGCGTCCGCAACGCCCAACTCGCCCTCGCCCGAGATCGGGCAGTGCTCCAGGAACAGGAACTCGAACTGAGCCACCAGCTCTCCGGCGCGGTCCGCGAAATCGACGAATACTATACCACCACGAAGACGAATTTCAGCCGCGTCCTGGCCGCCAAAGACGAAGTCGATGGCCGCCGCGCCGTCTGGGTGGCCGGCGTCGATCCCAAGTACGAGGGGGATGCGATCAACCTCTACTTGAATGCCCTCCAGCGCCTCGCCGAGGCGGAAAACGAGTACTTCCGATCGCTGGTCGACTACAACGTGTCGATCGCACAGATGCACTACCGCAAAGGTTCGCTGCTCGAATACAACGGCGTCTACCTGGCCGAAGGGCCGTGGACCGGCAAGGCCTACTTCGACGCCTTGCGCCGCGCGAGAGCCCGCGACGCCAGCTACTACCTCGACTACGGCTTCACGCGGCCCGGCGTCATCAGCCGCGGTCCCTACGAGCAGCACGCCGGTCAGCCGGAAGCCATTTTCGAGACCGAAGGCGCGGTCGAGGGCGCCATCAAAGGCGGTGAATTGATCCCCACGCCCGACCCGCTCCAAACGCCGGCAGGCGCCGATCGGCAGACAAGCGCGCCCGCCGTGCGCGTGCCGCGGCTGAGCGCCAACTGGGCCAAGCCCGCCGCCGAAGCCAAGAGCGGTTCCAGGTACGATCTGGCCAACCACCTCGACGTGCTCGGCCCGGGGTCAAAACAGGCAAAGGCCCAGGACGCCGGCCTTGTGCCCGCCGGCTTCGAAACGGCAGCCGAATCGTCCGACTCAACCGTGGTCGCCTTCGCGGCCCCGAAAATCCCCGTGCTCCAGCCCCAACCGGAGCCGGCCGCCAAGAGGGCGGACAAGCCGGCGGACAATCCGGCGGCCAAGCCAGCCCCAGTCAAATCCGATTCGACCGCGACGGGCTGGAAGAAGAAGGAGCGCTGACCGCTCGGCGGCAAGAGGCTCGCCGCCGCCAAGCACCATTCTTCGTCCGGGGACAGGCGGTCAGTTTCTGGCCGCCTTGCTGTTTCGCATCTCGTCGACGTTCCGCCGCGCTTCGGCGGCGCGTTCGGTGATCGCCGGCCAGTCTTGGGCCTGGATGAGCTTTCTGGGGGCGAGCCACGAACCGCCGATGGCGGTGACGATCGGGTCGGTCAGGTAGTTCTGCATGTTCTCGGCGGTCAGGCCGCCGAGCGGAATGAACCGCACGCCGAGGTGGCCGTAAGGCGCGGCCATGCTCGACAGATACCGCATGCCGCCGAGCGGTTCGGCGGGGAAGAACTTGACCTCGCGGCAGCCGAGCTCGATGGCAGCCTCCAGATCGGAGGGGGTGGCCACGCCGGGGGCAAAAGGCAATCCGGCGGCCTGGGCCGCCTTGACCACGCGAACGTTCACCCCCGGCGCAACGCCGAAGGCCGCACGAGAGTCGACCACCTCCTGGACCTGTTCGGGCGTGAGGATCGTGCCGATGCCGGCCAGCATCCCGGGCGCCTCGCGGCGAATCACCCGGAGCGAGCCGATCGCCGCGGGGGTCCGCAGCGTCAGTTCCATCACGTCGATTCCGCCGGCCAGAAGCGCCTGGGCAAGAGGGACGGCGTGCTCGACTTCGTCGATCACGAGGACGGCAACCACGCCACAGGCCTCGATGCGATCGCGAGTCTCTGAGGGGAATTGGGATTTCATGATCGTTGTCGGTAGCAGGGTTTCAGGAGGCTGGATACGGCCGCTATTCTAGCCAAGCCGGCGGGACGTGTCACGCTGGGATGAAATCCGGTCACCCGTCGACTACACTGGTTGGAGTTTGCACGTCATCCTGGACGGGGACTTTCCCCGGCGGGTTGGTTCTGGAAACGAAGGAGACTCTTGCGATGTGGCGTTTCAGTCTTTTGTTCGCGGTGTTCGTTCTGGCCGCCCTGCCGGCCCCTGTGGCCTGGGGTGGGGCGCCGGCGGGAGTGAATGCGACGGACCTGTCGATGGTCGATGCGGACTTCGCCTTTCAAGGCGAGTACGCCGGCGGCGTCAAGACGCCGGAAGGGAAGGAAATGAAGCTTGGCGCCCAGGTGGTCGCCTTGGGCGGTGGCAAGTTCAGCGCCGTCGTCTATGCAGGAGGACTGCCCGGCGACGGCTGGAGTCGTAAAGACAAGTCGGCGGCGCTGGAAGGCGAAAAGCATGGTGACGCCGTCGTCCTCAAGGGGGACAAGGTCTCCGGCGAAATCCGCGCCAAGAAGCTCACGTTGAAGCACGCCGACCACCCGGGGCAGGCGGTGCTCGAAGCGGTTGAGCGGAAGAGTCCAACGCTCGGCGCGAAGCCGCCCGAGGGCGCGATGGTGATCTTCGACGGCAGCGGCACGCAGATGTTTGTCGAGGGAACGATCAACGATGCGCGCCTGCTGTGGGCCGGGGCGACGACCAAACCGCTCCCCGACTCGTACAAGCTGCACCTGGAGTTCCTCTTGCCGTACATGCCGGAGGCCCGCGGCCAAGGCCGGGCCAACAGCGGCGTCTACCTGCATGACTGCTACGAGGTCCAGGTCCTCGACTCCTTCGGCCTGGAGGGAAAAGACAACGAATGCGGCGGCATCTACAAAGTCAAGGCGCCGAACGTGAACGCGTGCTTTCCGCCCCTTGCCTGGCAAACGTACGACTTCGAATTCACCGGGCCGAAGTTCGACGCCGCCGGCAAGAAAACCGCGCCGGCCCGCCTCGCCGCGCGCCACAACGGCATCGTCATCCACGACAACATCCAGCTCAGCCACACGGCCGGCAGGAAGGACGAGGGACCCGGCCCCCGCGGCATCCACCTACAGGCCCATGGAAACAAGGTCCAGTATCGGAATATCTGGCTGGTGGAGACAAAGTGACGCGGGGCGCCGAGCGCCGGCGTCCGGTCCGTGGCGTCGCCTGAGCAAAAATCGGGCCAAATTCGCCTCGATTCGAGCGGTTCGCCGGTGCGGCAAAACGATGGCAATTCGACAAGAAAACCTCTCCCCTTGAGCCGTTTTTGAAGTAGAATATCTTTTGTTGGAGACGGCCGTCGCCCATCGAGCGGTTTTGCGTCTTAAAGCGCTGGATTTTGGTTTGCCTGGCGTGCCGTTTCTGCCGATAACCCTGCATATCGAGTCTTGCTCGACGGGGTGACTGAAAACTGTCGAGCCTCCCGCATTTTCCGACGGAGGTGCCAACCCATTAGCGTGAGCCGGGACCACCGAAGGCTTGTGCAATAGCACGCCAGTGTCTCCGCTCGTCTCGCAGCGACGCATCCGGTCGCATTGAGCGGGAGGTTTGATTTATCGCCGCCGCGTTTCCGGTTTTCGGAGCGCGGCGGTTTTTTTTGCGCCTCCACTGCCCGAGCGACTGCCTCGGACCCTCCTCCGCCACGCCCTGAATCGGATTAGACTATAGGGAAACTTCCGCGACCAGCCGCCGCCCTTTTCCGATGATTTCCCTCTTCCTTGCCGCCGCCGTTGCCGCCGGTCCCGCCACGGCCGCCACCGAGCATTACGATCTCCGCACACGCGCACTCGACCCGGCCGAGGTCGCGGAAATCCTCGAGCAATTGCACGCACAACTGGCCGACTTTTTTGGCAAGGCGCCGGCGGACCGGCTTCAAGTCGAACTGTTCGCCGACGCCGCGGAGTTCCGCCGGGCCCTCGAACGCGACGGGCATCCGGCCGTCGCCGCCGGCGGCTATTACGCCCCCGAGAACCGCAAGGTGTATCTCTACGCCCAGCCATCGGCTTACTTCACGCGGCAGTTGCTGCTCCACGAAGCGACCCACCAGTTCCAATTCCTCTCGTCGACCGGCAACCGCAAGCCCCGCACCACGTGGCACGTCGAAGGGCTCGCCGAACTGTTCGGCATGCACAACTGGGCGGGCGATCGCGATTCTCGCTTGACGAAATCCGGATCACCCCCTTCAAGCCCGCTTGCTATGGAACCCTCCGGCCGCCTCCGCTGCGGCGTCGTGCCGGCAGTCAGCCTCGAAGACTATCCGGCCAAGGCCCTGGCGGAGCTGCGGGAACACGCGGGGCAGCCCGACTGGCTCCGCCGGGTGCTCGCCGGCCAGATCGAGGCGTCCCGCCCGCTGAGCTGGGCCCTGGCCCATTTCCTCTTCCACCGCGATCGCTCCGCCTTCCGCGATCTCGTTTGCAGGCTGGACCGCGACGAAGACCCCTTGGAGAGCCTGCAAGCCACGTTTGGGGCGTTAACGCCTACGCTGCTGGACGATCTTTGCCGCTGGATCGGCGACCATCAGCAACCCTGGTCCGTCGTCTGGATCGAGTGGCAGGCGTCGGGCGAGGCGATCGAGGGGTCTTCCCAAACGCTGGGGCTGATCGTCCACAAGACCCCGCTCGATCGGCTCGAGGCCGCGATCGAGCCTGCCGGCGGCCGGTGGAAGGCTGGCGGCGTCTTCGGCTTCCAGGACGAGAGCGAGTTCCACTTGGTGGAACTGTCCGATTCCGGATCGGTGCGGGTGATTCGCCGCGCCGGCTCCCAGTGGCAGCCGGTTCTCACGCGGCGGCTGACGCACCCATCGCGGAGGTTTGCAATCGAGCGCCGCGGCGCGCAATGGGCGGTTCTCGTCGGCGAAGAGACGATCTGCACACTCGACGCTCCCGGCAAGCTGGGCCTCTACGTCGACGCATGCCGCGCGAGGTTCTCGTCGATCACCACGGCGCGGTAGGTGATGCGGAGCGAACCGGGCCAAGGCGGCCCCTCCAGCTGCCGCGGGCCGCCCCGCTGCTCGCGGCGGGTGCGGCTGCCGATCCCCGCTTTTCGAGTCGCTTCGCCCGCGCAGCGAGAATCAAGGGGTCGATAGAACCCGTTCTGGTCACCGTGAAGAACGTCCTCGCTTACGCGTCGGGTTGGGAGTGGGGAGGTGAAGACTGGGGGCGCAAAAGGGGCGACCCACAATCTGGCAAAAGGGGCCACCCACAATCTGACGGTGCCGCCGCCGTTAAACCTTGCGTTTTCCCTTGATTTTCGCAGCACTAGCTCTTTCGGCTGGTGTGCCACTTGCGTCTCGCTCTCAAACGGAATCGCAATATCCCAAAGCCTTCCCCCCCGCGCTGCCGCGCCCAGCTTTCGGCAAGGTTCAAGGTTCACCCAATGGCCAAGAGTGGCCAAGACTGGGCTCTAAATCGACCTGCGTGATTCGTGGACAAAGCGGCTGCTGTTCAGATAGCCGCGCACAACCCGTACGTAATGAAGCGCGGGGCAAGCCCACGCGGCTATCATGCTCTCATGAATTCCTCCCGTAATCACGCAAGCTCATTTAGCTTGGGTGAGGACCGAGGGACCTCAGGCCTTGAACCCCGAACCTTCCCCGCGCCTGCGCTGCGGCACAACCCGTACGTAACGAAGCGCGGGGCAAGCCCACGCGGCTATCATGCTCTCATGAATTCCTCCCGGAATCACGCAATCTCATTTAGCTTGGGTGAGGACTGAGGGACCTCAGGCCTTGAACCCCGAACCTTCCCCGCGCCTGGATTTCCCCTCCTCGGTGTGGTAGATTCGCCGCTATCGCGGCGGTCGCTCTTCTCATGGTGTCGAGCGGCGGAGTCTGAGGCGGAAGAATCGCGGCAGACGTCGCCAACAGTCGAACCATCCGCCTGCCGCGCGATTACTTGCCAGTCGCCGCTTTGGAGAATAAAACAAGTGCTCCGACGCGCACCGGCGCGGCTGCCGACCGCCCCCGCGGAGTTATGGCGCCCGGGAGGGTGCCTTGCCAGTAGAAAGAGGGGCAGCCCCGCGGCGATCCGCCGAACGACGGGGTAGCGGATGTCGCCGCGCGGGTCCGTCCCGGTCTCCGTTGTTGGGGCCGGGCGGGCTGGTCGTATCAACTTCGGTCCAATGGGCAAAGCCGGGTCAATCGTCCGGCGACGCCCGAAAAGCCTGGGAGTTTAATGAGTATGTCTGCTTCAAAGATCGTCTCCAAAGACAATGTCGGCCGGATTCTTCAAACCGCCATGGACGCCGGAGAGGGCCTGCTCAGGCTCGCGCCCAACTGGGTGCCGCGCAACTTCCTCCACCCCGGCAAGCGGATCAAGCTCGCCCCGACCGACTGGTACGCCCTGGGCGTCCACCGCGGCGGGATCGACGAACGCTGGTTCGCCAGCACGACCGAGGCAATGAACGACAACCGGGCCGACGACGAGGGCCTCAGCTACTGCGTCTTCCAGGGCCAGCGATTCCTGCTCCGCGACGCGGTCGAGGAAGGCAAGGGCAAGATCGTCGGCGAGGCGATCTGGAACGAGTACAAACGCTGGCCCGTCTACTCCAAGTTCTTCGACAACATGGGGCCGATCCCCCACCACATGCACCAGCAGCACGAGCACGCGGCCCTGACCGGCCAGCAGGGCAAGCCCGAGTGCTACTATTTCCCGCCGCAACTGAACGCGGCCGAAAACCACTTCGACTACACCTTCATGGGACTAGAGCCGGGGACCACCAAGGACGACGTCCTCAAGTGCCTGGAAAACTGGAACAAGGGCGACAACGGAATCCTCGACCTCTCCAAGGCCTACCGGCTCAAGCCGGGCACCGGCTGGATGATCCCCGCCGGTGTCCTCCACGCGCCGGGCTCGATGTGCACCTACGAGCCCCAGTGGGGAAGCGACGTATTTGGCATGTACCAGTCGATCGTCGAAGGCCGCCAGGTCCCCTGGGACCTGCTCGTCAAGGACGTGCCCAAGGACAAGCACCAGGACCTCGACTTCATCGTCGAGCAGCTCGCCTGGGAGAAGAACGTCGACCCGAATTTCAAACAGAGCAACTACGTCGAGCCGATCGTCGATAAGGCGGCTTCCGGCGACGGTTACACCGACCGCTGGATCGACTACGGCGGCTTCGACGGCAAGCAGCTTGTCAGTGCCAAGGAGTTGACGATCGAGCCCGGCGCGAAGATGACCCTCCGCGACCCCGGCGCAAGCGGCTGGATCACCGTCCAAGGCAGCGGCCGGATGGGCAAGCTGGCCCTGCAAACGCCGGTGATGATCCGCTTCGGCGAGGAGCCGTGGGACGAGGTCTTCATCACCGCCGAAGCCGCGGCCGCCGGCGTCGAAATCGAAAACACCGGCGGCGAGCCGCTCGTCGGCCTCCGCTACTTCGGCCCGAACGTCCATCCGTCGACGCCGAAGATCGGCGATCACCGCAAGCAATGAGCGCCTGGCGGCCCATCGCCGGCGGCTGTATTTGAAGGAACCGCACTGCGCCGGAATGCTGGAATGATGACTGCCCAGGCATTGCATGACGACCAGTACGTCGTGATCTGCGGCCTCTCGCCGGCAGCCTATGTGCAAGTGCTCGAGGCGGTCGGCGACTGTCATCCGCGGCATACCTACGACCGCGGAGCACTCGAATTGCGCCGAGTGCTCCGCGGCGTTGCGCCGGAGGCATACCGCAAGCTGCTCGATGCGCTCTCTGAGCACTATTTGCGGCACACGTACGACGGGTGGACGCTGGAAATGATGACGCCGAGAAAAGACCACGAGTGGATCAAGGCTCTCTTGGGCCGGATGATCGAAGCGGTTGCGTTTGCGCTCGAGATCCCGATCCAAAGCGCCGGTTCGACGACCCTCTCGACGGATTCCCACGACCGCGGTCTCCAACCGGACGGATCGTATTACGTCGGGCGTGAGAGGGAGGTCCGCGGCAACGACCAGTATCGACCGGGCAAGGACCCCCCGCCGGACCTGGCGATCGAGGTCGACGTGACCAGCACCAGCATTCCTCGGCTCCCGGTCTACGCCCGGATCGGCGTGCCGGAAATCTGGCGCTACGAGGACGGCAAGGTCCGGTTTTACAGCCTGGCCGAGAGCGGCGAGTATGACGAATCCCCACGCAGCGGGGCGTTTCCGTTTATTGCAGCGTCGGACATCGCGCGATTCCTCGAGCTGCGCCACAAGACTGACGAGAACTCGGTGATCCGGGCGATCGTCGATTGGGCCCAAGACGCCTCGTCGCGATGACGGGAAGTCGGCGCCGCTCGCGCGCTGCCAACCCGGCAGGCAGTCGGAAGATCGCGATGACGCGATCGAAAGGAAGAAAACCCATGCGAACAAGCAAATCGCCCAGCGTCTTGGGACTCGTCGCGGTCGGACTTGTCCTGGCCGCTGTCGCGACCTCGTTGGCAGTCGCCGCCGAGCCGCAGCGGCCTGCCGTCCCACGGGCCGACTTGCCTTACTTGCCGCAGATCGAGAAGTTTCTCGACGCGGTCGAGCGCGCGGACATCGGCACGGCGGTCGACGCCCTCCAGTGGACGGGCGAAGCGTCGAGCAAGCTCAAGCAGCAACTGGCCGGGGCCGCCACCAGCCTGGGCAAATCCGACGGCCACGAACTGATCGGCGTCCGGCGCTTCTCGCCGCGTTTGCACCAGGTATACGGTGCGATCCACTACGAGAAACAGCCGCTGATGTTTGTGCTACATCCGCGGCTTTTCAACGGCCAGTGGCGGATTCAGACCGTGACGTTCACCGTCGACCTGAAAGGGCTCGACAGCCTGGCCCCCTTGGAATGGATCGCGCCGGAGCCCGGTGACAGAGTCGCAGCGCGGCCCGGGGAGTTCCAAGACGGATACGTGAAAACTGAAAACTGAAAACTGATCACCGAGCCGTTCCCATTTGCGAGGATTTCCCATGAGCGAACACACGAACAACTATCCGAAGCTTCACAACGCGGCCTGGCCGGGAGTCGTCGGCAAGGGCGATGGCGGCGAGCCGCCGATCGATCTGGACACGATGCTCGACCTGACCGCGGCGGCCGAGGTCGACGGCGTCAAGTTCGACGGTTTCGACCTGTTCCTGTATCTGCCCCATATCGACATCGACTCGACCGTCGAGAGCGACGACGCGATCAAGCAGTTGGCCGACAAGGCGCAAGCCCGGAACCTCCAGATCGGCACGGTCGTGGCGCCGATCTGGCAGGGGACCGGCGGCGGGGCGGCGATGGGCGACGAGACGGAGCGGGCCAAGTTCCTTGCGCAGGTCCGCAAGGGCTGCTACGTGGCCCAGCGGCTCCGCGAGCTGGGCGTCAGGCCGCACGGCAACGTCCGCATCGACAGCGCCGGCGGCGTCGAGCCCTGGCTGGCCGACCCGGAGGCCAACCAGAAGCGGATCGCCGACTGCTTCCGCCAGGCCTGCGACATCGCCGACGATCACGGCCAGACGCTCGCCGCCGAGGGAGAAATCTGCTGGGGCGGAATGCACAGTTGGAAGCGGATGCTCGAGCTTCTGGAGATGGTCGATCGGCCGGGCACGCTGGGGTTCCAGGCCGACATGGCCCACACGCTGCTCTACCTGATGGGCTACAACGCGCCGGAGGACGCGATTCTCGCCGATGATTTCGACTGGTCCGACCAGGCGGCGTTCGACGCGGCCTACAAGCAGTTGACTGACGCCCTGCGGCCCTGGACCAACGACCTGCACATCGCCCAGAACGACGGCTCGGTGCACGGTTCGGGCTCGCACGACAAGACGGGCCGCCACTGCCTGGCGACCGATCCGAACGGCAAGCTCGACATCACCCGCCACGCCGGCTTCTGGCTGCGCGAAGGGGGCGAATTGACCAAGAAAATCCGCCATCTCTGCTGGGACGGCTGCATGTTCTCGAACGCGACGATGATGGAGCCGCGGACGTGGAACGAGATCCTCGCGGCGATGATCGCGGTGCGGGACGCGCACGGGTGGAAGGAATAAGGTAATAACGAATGAGGAAATTCAAATGTCGAAATAATGACGAATGAGGAAATCCAAATGTCGAAATAATGACGAATGAGGAAATCCAAATGTCGAAATAATCGCGGAATTGCGAATAGAGGAATTCGGATGTCCAGGTAATCTCCTGATGACGGAATGAGGAATGGACAAGCGGCCGGCGCGTACCAGCGGTTTTGATTTGGAGGAGCGGACGGCCAAGTTTGGTGAGAACGTGATTGCCTATGTTCGGAACGTCCTGGTAACGCCCGTGACTGAGCCCGTGATTCGGCAGCTTGTGAATTTAGCGACCAGCGTTGGCGCAAATTACTGCGAAGCAGACGACGCGGGATCGAAGAAGGAGTTCTATTATCGGATCAGCTTGTGCAAGCGAGAGTCTCGCGAGACCAAGCACTGGCTCCGCATGATGGCCCAAGCAGTGCCCGAGAAGAAGGAACAAGCGAGAAGATTGTGGCAGGAAGCCCGGGAGCTGAATCTGATTTTTGCCGCGATCTACCGCAGCGGAAAGAGCAAGTGACTTTGGGTTTCGATCTTCGACATTCTTTCGACATTCGTTATTCGACATTCGACATTACTGAACCATTAACTTCCGAATGCTCTGACTAAGGAGATGACCATGCCA
>JAMOAF010000838.1 GCA_023621895.1 Planctomycetota bacterium | reverse complement strand
TTCTCGAGCGCGAAGAATATATCGAACAGGCCTACTTCTATCGCACGCTGAATGAGCGGATGCAGCAGGGCATGTCGACGCAGGAGCTGCTCGCGGCGGTGCGCCAAGAGCTCCTGGCAACCTCAAAACTCCCCCTGGCTCTCGACTTCCTGCGGACAGAGCTGAAGCACACCGGCGGGTTCGCCACCGCGATGGCCAGGATGGACCATTACTTCACGGCGTTTCAGACCTTCGTGATCCGCGAAGCCGAACGGCAGGAAGGCCGTTTCGATTTCCGCATTGCGCTGGAAATTCTCGAGCGGGAGGCGAAATACCGGTCCGAGAACGCCACGCGCCAGGGCATCTTCTTCTTCCAGTTCGAGGCCCTCTGCCGGAACCGTCTGGGCTACGACGCCGGACTCGAAGCGATGGCCGCCGACCCGATTTACGACGAGGGCTGGAGCCAGTGGATTCTCACGGTGCGACGCCAGGTGGGGCTCATCGACCTGGCCGACATGGTCTACGTTCGCAGCGAGTATTACCGGATGACGCACGAAGACATGGACAAGGCGGTCCTGTTCGGCGAGAAGGAAGGAAAAATCGCCCTGGCGAACCGCAGGAAGGACCCCATCTACCTGTTCTCCGCGCTCGCCAGGCATCTCGGCTATCCGAGTGTTCCGCGGCCAAAACCGCCGACGGACGAGGAGAACCTGGTTCCCCTGCTCCGGCAGCGGATCGAGCGGCTGGAGATGCGGGTGCGGCTGATGGAGGAGGAACTTCGCGGCGGGATCAACCTGGCCAAGTTCTTCGTCTCCGATTCGCAGAAGAAGAGGTCCTAGATGTTTTTCTCGATCGACGGCGGCGACGGCGCCGGAAAAAGCACGCAGATCGACAGGCTCTGCCGGTGGCTGGCCTCTTGCGGCCACGAGGTGGTCGCCTGCCGCGACCCGGGCAGCACGCCGCTGGGCGAAGCAATCAGGGAATTGCTGCTGAACCGGCATGATCTGGCGATCCACCGCCGGAGCGAGATGCTGCTTTACATGGCCGCGAGGAGCCAGTTGGTCGAAGAGATCATCCGGCCGGCGCTCGAGGCGCGGAAGACCGTCGTCTGCGACCGCTACCTGCTCGCCAACGTGGTTTACCAGGGATATGGCGGCGGCCTCGATGTGGAAATGCTCTGGGAAGTGGGCCGGGTCGCCGCCGGAGACCTGATGCCCGACCTGACGATCGTGCTCGATCTGCCCGCCGGCGAGGCGGCTGCCCGAATCCGGCGGCAGCTCGACCGCATGGAGCAGCAGGGCATCGATTTCCACGAGCGGGTGCGCCAAGGGTTTCTTGCCGAAGCCGCGCGGCGGCCCGACCGAATTGTGGTCGTCGATGCCCGAGGTTCGATTGACCGGGTCGCGGCCGAGACCCGCGCCGCCGTGGAGGCGGCGATCAAGCGATCGTCGCCCGCGTGCCGGCAGTAGCGCCAATTCCACCGGAGGGTGAAAAACGATAGAATACCAAGTTGGCCGCGGCGCTCGTTGGCGTTTCCAGGGCGCCGCCGGCGTCCAGTTCTGCCCCTGCCGGTCTGTCCAAAATGACGCTCGAACCCCGACGAATCACCGTTCCCCAATTTGTGGCCATGAAGGCGGCGGGCCGCAAGATCACGATGCTCACCGCCTACGATTACGCCATGGCGAGGCTCGTCGATGCGGCGGGCATCGAGGGGATTCTAGTCGGCGACAGCATGGCGGAGGTTGTGCAAGGCCACGAAAACACCCTGCCGGTCACCCTCGATGAAATGATCTATCACGCCGAGATGGTCGGCCGCGCGGTTCAGCATGCCCTGGTCATCGTTGACATGCCCTTTCCGAGCTTTCACCTGGGAAAGTACGCAGCCGTCGAAAACGCCGCGCGGATTCTCAAGGAGACCCGTTGCCAGGCCGTCAAGCTGGAAGGCGGCGCGGAGCGGGCCGAAGTCATCGAAGCCCTCGCCTCCTCGGGCATTCCCGTCATGGCCCACGTGGGCTTGCTGCCCCAAAATGTCCATCGCCTCGGCCGGTATTCCGTCCAGCGAAACCGCGACGAGTTGCTCGCCGACGCACGAGCGGCCGAGTCCGCCGGGGCGTTTGCGATCGTCCTGGAATGCATCCCCGCCGAGATCGCCAGTGAGATCACCGCGGCGCTGGCAATTCCCACAATCGGCATCGGCGCCGGCGCCGGCTGCGACGGGCAGGTCCTCGTGATGCATGATCTGCTCGGGCTTACGCCCGGCCGGATGCCCCGGCACGTGAAAGTCTACGCCGACCTGAAGGACCAGGTCGTCCGCGCGGTCACCGAGTATCGCGACGAAGTCCGCGGCGGCATATTCCCCGGAGAAGGGCAGACGTTTCATTGAATAGCTATCAGCCGTCAGCTATCAGCTATCAGCAAGAAAGGCTGGCGGTTGCGGGGGTGTAAAGGGATCATGGCAGTTTTTGCGGGGTCTGGGCTGACTGCTGATAGCTGACAGCTTCCAAGCGAGGCTTGTTCCGTGGCGAATCATCTTGCCGGGGCCTTGAGCCCCTACCTGCTCCAGCACGCCGGGAATCCAGTGGATTGGTATCCGTGGGGAGCCGAGGCGTTTGAAAAAGCGCTGCGCGAAGACAAGCCGGTTTTTCTCTCGATCGGCTACGCCGCCTGCCACTGGTGCCACGTGATGGAGCGCGAGAGCTTCGAAAACGAGCGGATCGCCGAGATGCTCAACGAGCATTTCGTGTCCGTGAAGGTCGATCGGGAGGAGAGGCCCGACATCGACGCGGTATACATGGAGGCCGTCCAGGCGATCACCGGCAGCGGAGGCTGGCCGATGTCGGTGTTTTTGACCCCGGATCAAAAACCGTTCTTTGCCGGGACGTACTTCCCGCCCCAACGGCGCGGCGGCATGCCCGGCTTCGACGAGATTCTTCAGGCCGTCTCCGATGCCTGGAAGAGCCGCCGCGAAGAGGCGATCAGGCAAGCGGACAACCTGGTTTCCTTGCTGCAAGCCGATGCGCTCGCCCGGCTGCCGGCGGCCAAAGACCGCGCCGAGCTGGCCCAACTCCCGGCAGCGGCGGCCGAGGCGCTCAACGGGTCGTTCGATCCCCACTGGGGCGGATTCGGCGGCGCGCCGAAGTTTCCTCGGCCCGTCGATCTGCGGCTGTTGCTCCGCCTTTGGCACCGATCGGGCGAGGCGGAACTGTTTGAAATGGCGACGACGACTCTCGACCGGATGGCCGCCGGCGGGATCTACGACCATCTCGGCGGCGGCTTCCACCGCTACAGCACCGACGCCCGCTGGCTCGTCCCCCACTTCGAAAAAATGCTCTACGACAACGCCCTGCTGGCGACCTGCTATCTGGAAGCATGGCAGATCACCGGCCGCCCCGGTTACCAGCGCGTGGCGCGGGAAACGCTCGACTACGTGCTCCGCGACATGACCGACGAGCGGGGCGGCTTCTATAGCAGTGAAGACGCCGATAGCGAGGGAGAGGAAGGGCGGTTCTACGTTTGGACCCCCGGCGAGATTCAAGAGGTGCTTGGCCGACAGCGCGCGGAGGCGTTCAGCCGGGTCTATGGAGTCAGCGAGCGGGGCAACTTCGAGGGCAGGTCGATCCTGAACTTGCCGCGACCGGCTGCCGCTTGGGCACAAGAATTCGGCCTCGATCCGGATCAGTTGGAGCGGGAGCTGGACGAAAGCCGGGCGCGCCTCCTGGCCGCGCGCTGCCGGCGCGTGCGGCCGTTCCGCGACGACAAGGTCCTTACCGGATGGAACGGCCTGGCGATCGAGGCTTTCGCGCTTGCCGGCGCCGCCCTCGGCGAAGCGCGCTACCTGGAAGCAGCCGCTCGCGCTGCCGAATTTCTGGACACGTTCCTCCGCGATCACCAGGGGCGTTTGCTGCATTGCCGCCGCGCCGAACAGGCGAGCCATCCCGCCTATCTTGAGGACCACGCGGCGCTGGCTTGCGGGCTGGTGGGCCTTTACGAGGCCTCGTTCGACGAACGCTGGATCGACGCGGCCATCGCCGAGGCCGACGTGATCCTCGCCGAGTTCGTCGATCCGCAGCAGGGTGGTTTCTACGCGACATCCGCCCGCCACCAGCGCCTGATCGCGCGCAAGAAGGACCTGCTTGACAGCGCCGTGCCCAGCGGCGGCGGCCTGGCGGCAGCGGCCCTCGTGCGCCTGGGAAAGCTCTGCGGGCGAGACGACTACCGGGACGCCGCCCAGCGCGCGATCGAGGCTGCCGCGCCCGTCATGCAACGGGCGCCGCAGGCATCCGGGCAGATGCTCGCGGCCCTCGACATGCTCGTCGGCAAGACCCCCGAGATCGTCCTGGTGGCCGGAGGCGAATCGGCCCAAGCACTCCTGGCGGCCAGTGGAATCCACCGCCGCTACCTCGGCAGCCGCGTGATGGCGTATCGCGGTCTGCCGGATGCCGGCCGCCGCGCTAGCGCGCTGGAAGGGCTTTTCCGGGGCAAGTCGCAGGGGCCGCTGGGAGCCCGGCTTCACGTGTGTGAAAACGCCACCTGCCGCGCGCCGATCGACGGGCTTCGGGCGATTGCCGCGGCGATCGGCGACCTGGCTACGCCGCGGGGCGCTACTCCCGCTCCTGGCGACGCTGGAGAATGAGTTCCACCTGGCCGGCGGGAATGCCCACGCGGGCGGCAATGTCTTCCGGAAGGAATCCGTAGTCGGCCAGCATGTAGATTTCTTCGCGCACGTTTGCGGGGCAGTCCGGGGGCGGAGCGGAGGTTGGCCCATTCAGCGGCCCGGCGGTCCGCTGCTCCTCGCCAGGCTCATCCGCCAACTGCGCTTCCAGGCGTCGAGCCGCGCGGTCGGCCTCGCGGATCAGGTGGCCGAGGACGACCGCCTTACTGTCGAGCTCCGCCTTCAGGTCGCGTGCCAGCTCTTGCATCTGGACCTCCCAGCGGACGATCTCCTCTGGCGCATCGGCCCGGAGCCCTCGCGGAAGCTCCTTGCGGGCGCGGCGGGGTGGGCCGCCGCCGTCCGCTCGCTTTCGCCTGGACTGGTGGCGGATCAGCCGCAACATAAAGGTGATGATCAGGACGAGAATCGCCGCGATCAGGAGCGAGTAGGCCGCGGGTCCTTTCACTGCCAGAAGCAGCCGCAAGGTCGTGAACATCCACCGCCTCCGAAGAACCCTCCCAAAAATGGGCATTCCCGCACGCCACTATCCGTGGATTGCAGCGTGTCTATCATTCGTCATTCGACATTCGTCATTCGACATTCGTCATTCGACATTCGTCATTCGACATTCGTCATTCGACATTCGTCATTCGACATTCGTCATTCCCCGCCCCCCCATCTCTTCACAAGGACATGGTCGATATGGAGTTGATCGCAGATGCGGGCGACGATGAAATCGACGAGGTCCTGGAGGCTGGTCACGCCATGATAGAAGCCGGGCATGGCGGGCAGGATCACGGCGCCGGCCTGGGCGGCCTTGCGCATGTTGTCCAACTGCGTGATCGAGAGCGGCGTCTCGCGGGGGACGAGGACGAGCGGCCGGCGCTCCTTGAGGTGAACCTCCGCGGCGCGGTGGATCAGGTTGGTCGAATTTCCGTAGACCACGGCGCCGAGGGTCCCGCCCGAGCAAGGGCAGATGACCATTCCATCGGTCAGAAACGAACCGCTGGCGATCGGCGCCATCAGGTTGTCGCAATGGTGGTAGCGAATCGTTCCCGGTTTGCCCGTGGGAAACGAAAGGACGTTGCTCGATTCGCTCGAGATGCCGGCCAGTCCGCGGATGCGGTCGAGTTTTTCGTCCTCGCCGTAGCGGTCCTTGTCGAGCATCAGCATGGCGAGGTCGAAATGCTCCAAGTCGACGTCCAGCCCGAGTTCATGGCGGATGACCTGGGCGGCGGCTCGGCTGATCGTCAGATGGACGTCGCACCCGGCGGCACGCAGGACTTCCACGAGCCGCAGAGCATAGACCGCGCCGCTTGCTCCGGTGATGGCGACGACGAAGTTGCGCTTCATTTCGTACCTGCATAGAGGGTGGCGATGCCGAAGGTGAGCGGATGGAACTGAACGTCGGCCAGGCCCGCCGCACGCATGCGATCGGCAAGGGCAGCGCCTTGGGGAAACTCGCCGACGCTGGCAGGAAGGTAATTGTAGGCCGAGTGGCCATTGCGAGCCAAGGCTTGCCCCACGCGCGGCAGGAGATGGCGGAAATAGGCCTGATAAATCATACGAATCGGCCGCGCCCGCGGGATCGAGAACTCGAGCACGCCAACCCGGCCGCCAGCCCGGCAGACGCGGGCCATTTCCCGCAGCCCCCGATCCGTATCGCTGACGTTGCGCAAGCCGAACGCCACGGCGACAACCTCGAAGGTATTGGCGGAAAAGGGAAGCTTTTGCGTGTCAGCTTCCAGAAACGCGACGTGGCGCTCGGCGGCGGCCCGGCGCGCCTTGTGTCTTGCGATCCGCAGCATGGGACGGGCGAAATCCGTCCCGACGACGTGGATGTTTCCCCCTCCAGCCCGCCAATAGGCCAGGGCCAGGTCGCCCGTCCCGGTGCACACGTCGAGCACCGGGCCGCCGCGGGGCGGGACCAGCCGTGTGGTCTTCCGCCGCCAGTGCCGATCGATGCCCATCGAGAGCAGGTGGTTGAGGAAATCGTAGCGCGGCGCGATTTCGCCAAACATCCGCTGAATGCGATCGGGAGATTTGTTGACGGAAGACATCGGGTGAAGGGTTCAGGGTTCAGGGTTCAGGGTTCAGTCTTTCGCCTCGTTCCCAAGCTCCGGCTTGGGAACCAGGAAAGGGTTCAGGGTTCAGGGTTCAGTCTTTCACCTCGTTCCCAAGCTCCAGCTTGGGAACGAAGCAGGCGGTTACAGCTCTTCTTCGCCGTCGAGCGGCGCGGTGGCGTCAAACAGCATGCGGCCGGGCGAGGGCTCGGCCAGCAAGGCCTCCGGTGGGGCTTCCGCCAGCTCGATGCCGGCGGCCGGACTGGTGTGGCGGGAGACCGCCGTCCAGACCTCCTCGGCCTGGTGGACGTCGACCTGGTGATCGACGACGACCAGGAATCGCGCCGGAACCATCTGCGGCAGCGACCAGAAGGCCTTGGCGAACTGCCGGGCCTGGCCGGGATATGTTTTGTCGATCGATGCCAGCGCCCAGAGCCGCCCGGCCCCAAAGGCCGGCAGCTCAAGGTCCACAAGCCCCGTCAACTGGCGGCGCAGGAGGGGCAGGAAGACCTGGGCAAGGCACCGGCTCATGGTCCGCGCCTCCATGCCCGGCAGGATCGCGGGAAACACCGGCGTCACCCGATGGGTCAGTGCCTCAACCTGGACCGCGGGCGCGGGGCGCAACGGGCGCGGCTGGCCCATCGCGTCGACCGCCCAGCCGGCTTCAATCGCCGGCCGGCTGGGATCGATCGAGCCCTCCAGAACCATCTCGGCGTCGGCCGGGACGGGCAGATCGATCCGCCGCGCGGCAACCAGCTCGCAAGGGTCGTCTTTCAAATACCCGGCCAGGGAAAAGACGTCGGCCGCCGCGTCCAGTGGGCCGCTGGCAACGAGCAGGTCGAGCGGATCGCCGCCGAGGACGATCGCCACCGGCATCGGCTGGCCGCGCCGCCGGTACTCGGCGAGAATCCTGGCCGGCTCCTGATACGGCGCCCAACAGGCGGCCAACTCAGCCCTTCCGGTGACGCGAAAGTCGTAGCGGCCCACGTGCAGGCGATCCTCGCCGGGCGGCCGGGTGACGAGGCGCGCGGCGCTGATCCAGGCCGCTTCCCCCTCGACGAGCAGGGTTGGGGCGGGCAGCCGGGCCAGGTCCACGTCGCCGCCGAGGCGGACAATCTGCTGGCACGGACCGCTTCGGACCATGCGGGGGTGTGATTTTTTCAAGCCGCCCCGCCGGTCGCCGGCGAGCCGATCCAGCCAACTGCCCGGCTCGCCCCCTTCGAGGGCTTGGGCCAGCCGGCCCGCCGGCTCGTCGAGCGCGGCGGCGCGAAACGCCCGGCAAACCCGCTCGGGCGTGGCGAACAGGTGGACCGCGAGTGGGAAGTCGCGGTCGGCGACCTCGCCGAGCAGCAGGGCTTGGGGCGACTCGGCGGCCCGCCGGGCCGCCTCAAGCTCCGCGCGGACCGTGTCGGTAACCCGATCGAGTTGGCCGCTGGCCTGCAATTGTTCGAGAAAATCGGCGAAATTGTGCGACGACATGCAGGCCATTGTACGTGGCGGGGGCGGCCGTGGGCAGGCCGGCTCGGCGCCGCCAAATTGGCGCAAGTCTGCGTGGGCCAGCCGGCAGGCATGGACCTGGGTGGCCGTTTGCGTGTAAAGTAATGGGTTTCGGGCCAGGCTCCGCGAGCCGATCGGGGGCTTCGTCGGGGCGGGTGGGCCGGCCGGCATGTGGCCTCGCGCGTTTCGTCGCGGGTGCTGTTTTCTCAGATTCTCAGATGAAGGCCGTTCTTATGGAAATGGACCAATTGGTGGCGCTCTGCAAGCGGCGCGGTTTCCTGTTTCAGTCGAGCGAGATTTACGGCGGCTTGCAGGGCTTCTGGGATTACGGCCCCTTGGGCGTGGAGTTGAAACGGAATGTCCGCGAGGCCTGGTGGCGCGACATGGTCGTCGCCCACAACGAGCAGATTCAGCCGCCGGGGGCGCCGTCGACCTACGAGATGACGGGCATCGACTCGACGATCATCATGCACCCCCAGGTCTGGAAATGCTCGGGCCACTACGACCTGTTCCACGACTACATGGTCGACTGCCGCGAGTCGAAAGGCCGCTACCGCTATGACCAGATCAACGGCCGCTGGGTGGAGGCCGAGGGGCGGCGCGTGTTCGTGGCGACAACGCTCGGCGGCGAGGAGGCGATTGCCGACACGGAGCAGAAGGCCCTGAAGTTTTTCAACCTGCGGAAGAAGCATGCCGATCGGCTGGCCTGGCTCGGCTCGGTCGTGCCGTTGACGACGGTCAGCGACTTCAGCGCCGTCGTCGGCCCGGATGCCAAGACGCTCGGCACGTTAACCGAGCCGCGAGAATTCAACCTGATGTTCGAGACGCACACCGGGGCGATTCGCAACGAGAACAGCAAGACTTTTTTGCGCCCCGAGACGGCCCAGGGAATCTTCGTCAATTTCAAGAACGTCCTCGACAGCACGCGGGTGAAGGTCCCCTTCGGCATCGCCCAGATCGGCAAGAGTTTCCGCAACGAGATCACGCCGCGCAACTTCACGTTCCGCTCGCGCGAGTTCGAGCAGATGGAGATCGAGTTCTTCTGCAAGCCGGCAACCTCGCCCGAGTGGTACACGTATTGGCGCGACCGCCGCTACCGCTGGTATCAGGACCTGGGTCTGGCGGGCGCGCGGCTGCGGCTGCGCGATCACGACAAGGCAGAGTTGAGCCACTACTCGTGCGGCACGGCCGACATTGAATATGCCTTCCCCTTCCTGCCGGCCGGCGAGTTCGGCGAGTTGGAGGGGATCGCCCACCGCGGCGATTTCGACCTCCGCAGCCACATGGAGGGCAAGCTGGTCCGCGAGGGCGGCGAGCTGGTTGTCGAGAAGGACGAGCACGGCCAGCCCCGGTACCGGGGCAGCGGCAAGGACCTCTCCTATTTCGACGAGATCACGAAGGATCGCTTCGTGCCCCACGTGATCGAGCCCTCGGCCGGGGCGGATCGGGCGACGCTCGCCTTTCTCTGCGAGGCCTATTGCGAAGACGAGCAGCCCGACGAAAACGGCGCGCTCCAGAAGCGCGTCGTGATGAAATTCCATCCGCGGCTCGCGCCGATCAAGGTGGCGGTCTTCCCGCTGGTCAAGAAAGACGGCATGCCCGAGGTGGCCCAGGAGATCTACGGCCAGCTCAAGCCGCACTTCAACACGTTCTACGACGAGAAAGGCGCCGTCGGCCGCCGCTATCGCCGCCAGGACGAGGTCGGCACGCCGCTGTGCATCACCATCGACGGGCAGACGCTCCAGGACGGCACGGTCACGATCCGCGACCGCGACACGCTCGAGCAGTGGCGCGTGGCGAAGGATCAGTGCGCGGCGGAGGTCCGCAAGCGGCTGGGAATGTAGCGGCCGAGCGGGCCAGCCGAGCGGGCAGAGACGCCTGCGTGGAGACGCCCGCCTTGCGCAACATCTTCGAAGGCCGCAAGACGGTCGAAGGTGCACGGCTCTTGTTGCCGTCTGGCAGTCATACGTCCCCATCAACGAAATGCTGGGGCAGCTTGTTGTCTTTCAGCCATTGAAGCGTGTAGTACTTGCTCAGGATGTGCGCCACGGTCTCCTCGGCGAGTTCCGGGCTATCGCACCAGATGACTTGAATCTCCCACCGCTCCTGGAGGGCGATCAGCGTGCCCACGACGGCGTTGGGATGTGCCTGGCTTTCGGCATATGGCGTCTTGACCTGCGACAAGCTGGCTTCTACTACGATCGCTTTTCTTTTCAATGCAGCCAGGCTCTTGCACTGAGCCAGGAATCGGTTGCGATCTTGGATCACGCTGTTGACCAGGTCGGCGAGGCTCTTGCGTTCGACTGCGAGGCGATGCTCCAATCCCTTGACGGAGTAATCTCCCGCACGCAGTTTTACCCGCTCGACACCGGCAAACCACTTGGGGAAGCGCTCGAAGGTGTACGCGAATCCGTTCTGCTCCCTGGTGTCAACCAGCAGGACCGGCTTAGGCACCTTGACCGTGTGGCCAGCGTGGATCACCCTGACCAGACGCTCTGGCGGTGGTACGGGGTCGACGGCGGGGACCCGGACTCCTTGTTCTTCCTTCTCCTCGAGCAGCCTTTCCAACTGCCGGAAGTTCCTGACACCAATCGAATCCAGGGCCGGAAGTTGGCTTCGCAAGTATTCCAGCACATTGCGTTTGGTGAGCGGGTGAGTTTCGGCCGCCATGGCAACCTTCCCTCCTTGAATTCGGTCATCTTAGTCTTCTCGGCTTCCGCTTCGTGAGAAAACAGCTCGGCTCGCCCCGTATCTCCCCTCAAAGGTCGCCCCGCCGGTGACCGTGTCCCAACCGGAAGGCACTGGGCGACATCTGAGAATCCCCTCCGACCTGTCACAACTCGTGGGAGGGTGCCGTGTGCGCAAAGTGCGACCCCGAAGGACTTTGCGTTCTTCGGGGTCGTGAGTGGGCGATACGGGACTCGAACCTGTGACCCCTAGCTTGTCGAGCACTTA
>JAMOAF010000020.1 GCA_023621895.1 Planctomycetota bacterium | reverse complement strand
CCGGCTGGCGGCAAGCAGACCAAACCGGCTCCGGCCGGTGCGCCCAAACCGGCGGCGCCGGCTGGCGGCGGTCAAAACCCGTTTGGCGGAGCGGCGCCGGCTGGCGGCGGTCAAAACCCGTTTGGCGGAGCGGCGCCGGCTGGCGGCGGTCAAGACCCGTTTGGCGGAGCGGCGCCGGCGGGCGGCAGCGGCAACCAGAAATGAACCATTCAGGGCCGACGTGGGCGTGAGCCGGCAGATCGCGGCCAGTGCGGCTGCTGGCCGGGACCGGTAGGCGCTAATCGGCCAGTTCCTCGAGCATCCGGTCGGAGATTTGCCGGATTGCGGCCTGACCGAGTTCCGACTGGCTTCTGCGTTTTCCGACGGCGTGCCAGGGTGTCACTTGGGCCAGTTCGGGCATGATCTCGACCAGTTGGTTGACGAGCAATTCCGCCATCCGCTGGATGGCCGGC
Organism: Planctomycetota bacterium; assembly: GCA_023621895.1. Lineage (GTDB taxonomy): Bacteria > Planctomycetota > Planctomycetia > Pirellulales > Thermoguttaceae > JAAYCB01. The sequence goes on along the minus strand of JAMOAF010000020.1, from coordinate 10,697 downwards.
TGCCCGCTCCGCTCCTTAATCGCCATCGCGGTTTTCATCAGCTTGACAAGCTGCGCCCTCTTCATCACGGGAGTGGAGAGTGGCTCGTCCGCCTCGACAAGCAACTCGCTGACCGGCACATCGAGGGCTTTTTGCCACTGGTAGAGAGCGCTCAGCGGCAGGTCCGTGTCTTCCCGCTCCATCTGTTTGACGCTGGCCATGTCGAGGCGCAGCCGGCGGGCAACCGTCCGCTGCGACAATCCCTGAATCCGCCGCACCTCGGCCAGCCGATGCAACGGGCGGCCGGGACCGCGGATGCCCATGCTGGGCGCAGCAACGATGTCTGCGCGATCGACACTCAATTCTGCAAGACTCATGACAGGTGCCTCCTCAACTGACGGCGGGCGAACGGGCCGAACCGAAGATCGACCGCCCGCTAGTTCCGCATGATCGACTCGCCCGCACAAGCGCACGGCCATATGCCTGGTGCGTTGTACAAGCACGCTGCGTCACCCACCCCCTAGAGAGCCTTCTGCCTAAAAAGACCCAAGTGTTGTGACGTTGCGATACGTGATCTGTTCCGTTTCGGATTGCGACCAAATCGATTCATGGAAGGCCATCCAGCCATCAGATGAGAACGAGCCGAACGGCGGCCGGCAACCTTTCCGGTTAAATAATACCCAAACGGGAAGCCGTGTACAAGAGTCTGGGGCGAGAAGACTCCGCCGAGCGGCCCGTTCCCAAGCCGGAGAGTTGGGAACGAGGTGTTGGGGTCCGCCGAGCGGCCCGTTCCCAAGCTGGAGAGTTGGGAACGAGGTGTTGGGGTCTGCCGAGCGGCGCGTTCCCAAGCTGGAGAGTTGGGAACGAGAGAAAGCTGGAGAGTTGGGAACGAGGTCGAGCCTCGGTACCCACCCTGTCAGGGGGTATTTGCCGCGTTGCGTTACTCGCCGAGCGTGAAGTCGTGGATCGCGCGCAGGTAGTTCGGGCGACCGGGGCGGCAATTCGGCTCGAGAGTGCGGTTGTATGACGATCGCGGGCCGACCTCGATCTCGTGCCACCGGGCGCTGGTGCGGGCGAGTTCCGCGCGAAGCGTCGCCTGGTGGCCGACACAATCCCAAAGGCGGCAAGCGGCGCGGCGGCTGAGCATGTGGTACCCGCCCTGCTCGGCGCCGTCGAATCGCCGGAAACGGGTCGAATCGCTGGCAATCTGCCGTGGAAGCCGGCCGAGCACGATCTCGTGCTCTTTGGCCGCGCGCCATAAGAGACCGACCTCATCAACCGGAAGGCAACAGTCGTCGTCGATCAGCAGGATGACGTCGCCGCGTGCCGAGTAAAGTCCCCGCTGGATCGCACGAGTGCGACCATGGGAAGCCGAATTGCGAATTGCGCGAACCTGCGGATACCGGCTGGCGAGCTCGTCGGCCACCTCGATCGTCGCGTCGGTCGAGCCGTCGTCAACGATGATGATCTCCAAGCGATCGGTCAGCTCTGAAAGCACTTCCAGAAGCCGGCCGACGTTCGCGGCGAGCTCGGCCTGAACGTCTTCGACCGGAAGCAGGACGGTGAGGGAACATTCCACGGGAGATCCTTTCCGCGAGGGGAGGCGGCGGCGGCAGACTCTCAAGGCCAGCGGCGATCCGGTCGATTTTCGACCGCGGGAGGCATACCGCATGGCTTCGAGCTAGCTTCTTACTCGGCAACCGGCGGCAAGCTGCTCCAATCTACCGCGAGCCGACCCCGTTGCAAGACTCTTGTGGAACGCGTCAATCGTGCCGTGTAGACCGGCGGGCGGCGCCGTGCCGCGGCCGCCCGCCGGGATTGATCCCGGCCGGCGAGGCGGCGAAATCAGACGTCCATCGCCGTGTCAAAGGAATCGCCGTTGGAAAAAGCGGCATGGCGGGACAAACCGCTACCCCTCGCAGGGAGCAGACCCTGGCGTGATCCGGCGGCTCGGATTATCCTGAGGTGTTTCGGGAAAGGCGATGAGTCATGTCGGAAAAGCGTGAAAGGGTGGAACAAGGGCCGGACTTTGCGAAATGTGAGGGCTTGCTGCCGGCGATCGCCCAGGACGCGGCGAGCGGCGAGGTGCTGATGATGGCCTACATGAACCCGGAAAGCTACGCCGAAACACTGCGGACCGGCGAGGCCGTTTATTACAGCCGCAGCCGGAAGAAGCTCTGGCGGAAGGGCGAGGAGAGCGGCAACGTCCAGCTTGTCCGCGCGATCTATATCGACTGCGATTGCGACACGGTCCTGCTCAAGGTCGAACAGGTCGGCGGCGCCGCCTGCCACGAGGGGTACAAGAGCTGTTTCTTCCGCCGAGTGACCCCCGGCGGGCTCGAAACGGAGGGCGAGCGGATATTCGATCCGGCCAAGGTGTACGGCGGGCAGCAAACTGCTCATTCGGGGGGAACCAGCCTCTCCCGCCCAACGAAGACCGATTCAGACCTGGTGTGAAGCGCAATGGGAAACATCTTAAAGCTTGGAATTCCCGCCGGGAGCCTCCAGGACGCGACGGCGGAGTTGTTCCGCCGGGCGGGTTACAAGATCTCGTTCAATTCACGCAGCTATTATCCGGGCATCGACGACGACGAGATCGATTGCCTGCTGATCCGCGCCCAGGAGATGGCGCGCTACGTGGCCGACGGCGTCCTCGATGCCGGCCTGACTGGCTACGACTGGATCGTCGAGACCGGCGCGGACGTTCACGAGGTGGCGGAGCTGGTGTTTTCGAAGGTTAGCCGCCGGCCCGTCCGCTGGGTGCTCTGCGTGCCGGAGGATTCCCCCGTGCGGACCGTCAAGGACCTGGAAGGCAAGCGGATCGCCACGGAAGCCGTCGGTCTGACGGCTCGCTATCTGGAGCGGCATGGGGTGAAGGCTCGAGTCGAGTTCAGTTGGGGCGCCACCGAGGTGAAACCGCCGAAGCTGGCCGACGCGATTGTCGAGGTCACCGAGACGGGCAGTTCCCTGCGCGCGAACAACCTGCGGATCGTCGACGAGGTGATTCAAAGCACGACGCGACTGATCGCCAACAAGCAGGCCTACGCGGACGCCTGGAAAAAGCAGAAGATCGACGACATCGCCCTGATGCTCCGCGGCGCGATGGCCGCCGAAGGGAAGGTCGGCCTGATGATGAACGTGCCCCGGCAGTGCCTCGGCAAGGTGTTGGCGTTGCTGCCGGCCCTGCAAAAGCCGACGATCTCGAATCTCGCCGACGACGCCTGGGTCGCCGTCAACACGATCATCGACGAGTCGATCGTCCGCCATATCATGCCGCGCTTGCGGGCGGCGGGCGCGCGGGGCATCGTCGAGTATCCACTCACCAAGATCATCGATTGACCAAGGGGTGCGTGATGAGCGCGGAGACGAGGCTCTCGGCGAGATTGGCCCAACTGGGCATCGAGATGCCGCCGGCGCCGGCCGCCAAGGGGCTTTACAGGTCCGTGGTCTTCGACGGGAGACTGGCTTACGTTTCGGGCCACCTCCCCGTGGCGCCGTCGGGCGAGATTGTCCGAGGCAAGCTCGGTGAAGACTGCGACGTGGAGGCCGGCCGCCGCGCCGCCGAGCTGGCCGCCTTGGGGATTCTCGCGACCTTGAAGGCGGCCCTCGGGTCGCTCGGCCGGGTCCGCCGCGTAATCCGCATCTTCGGCATGGTCAACAGCGCGCCGCGGTTCGACCAGCAGCCCGCGGTGATCAACGGGGCAAGCCAGTTGTTTGCCGACGTTTTCGGCGAGGAGCACGGCATCGGCGCCCGCAGCGCCATGGGCGCCGGTTCGCTGCCGCTGGGCGTCCCGGTCGAAATCGAGGCCGTCTTCGAAATCGAACCGCCAACAGGAATCGCGCCGGACTGAAGACCGGCGAAGTCCGCCGCCGATACATGGATGTGGAGGATTTCGCTCCTCCGGGCCTTGCATCGGGAGTCTCGAGATGATCACGATTGACGATCCGCTTGTCGCCAAGCTTGTCTGCCGGCTCAGCGACGCCGATTCCAGCGTGCGGCGGAATGCGGCCGGCGCCCTCCGCCTCCTCGGCCGTCGCGCCTCCTCGGCGCTTGAAGCCCTTTCCCAGCGCACGGCCGACGAGGACCCGCGCGTGCGGTCTGAGGCTGCCCGAGCCCTCCAGCGACTGTCCTCGTAGCTCAGAGCAGCGCCGTGCTGAAATACCGTTCCGCCCGGTCGGCCAGCACGGTGACGACCTTCCCCTCGAATCCCCGGGCAATCAGCTCCCGCGCCGCCCAGACGTTGGCCCCGGACGAAATCCCGACGAGCAGTCCCAGGTCGCGGCCGAGCTGCCGGGTTGTCTCGATCGCGTCCTCGTCGCTGACCTCGATCACGTCGTCGACCAGCGAGATGTCGAGGACCGCGGGAATGAATCCGTCGCCGATTCCCTGGATCTGATGCAACCCCGGTTCGTGCCCCAGGAGGGCCGAGACATTCTTCGGTTCGACGGCGACGACCTTTGCATTCGGCTTGTGCTCCTTGAGAAACGTGCCGACGCCCTGGAGCGTGCCGCCGCTGCCCACTCCGGCAATGAAGCAATCCACTTCTCCGCGGATCTGCCGCCACAATTCATGCGCGGTGTTCTCGTAGTGGCAGCGGGGGTTGTCGGGGTTTTCGAACTGCTGGGGGACAAACACGCGCGGGTCCTCCGCCGCGATCTCCTTGACCTTGCGGACGGCCCCCTGGACGCTTTCCTCGTCGGGCGTGAGAATCAACTCGGCCCCCAGCGCCCGGATGATCTTCTTCCGCTCCTCGCTCATGCCCTCGGGCATGACGATCTTGACGCGGTATCCCTTGAGCCGGCCGATCAGGGCCACGCCGATGCCGGTGTTGCCGCTGGTCGGCTCGCAGATGATCGACTCGGGCTTCAGGCGGCCGTCGCGCTCGGCGCCTTCGAGCATCGCCAGGGCGACGCGGTCCTTGATGCTGCCGCCGGGGTTGAGAAACTCCGCCTTGGCGTAGATGTTCTCCTTGCCGAGTCGGACGAGCGGGGTATTGCCGATCAAATCGAGAACGTTGTTGGTGAGCATCTTATTCTTCTTCCGTTTCGCCGTTGGCATCTTCCTGGGGGACGCGCTTGACGGCCACCAGCGTGTCGTCTTCGTCGAGATTCATGACGCGCACGCCTTGGGTGTTGCGCCCCAGGACACTGACCTCGTTGGCGGCGATCCGCTGGAGCTTGCCCCTGGCGGTGATCATCAGCAGTTCGTCGTCGTCGCAGATGCGGACGACGCCGATCACCGGGCCGTTGCGCTCGCTGGTCTTGATGTCGCGGAGGCCCTTTCCGCCGCGGCGTTGGGTGCGGTAGCTGCGCTGCGAAGAGACCTCCTCTTCTTCATCGGGCTCGCCGCCCCGGTCCTCCACGGAGGGCTCGTCGGCGCCGTTCTGGTTGTTGCCGGCCTCCTCGTCGATGCCGTTGTCCGGCTCGGACTCGCCCTCCTCGGCCTCGAGGTTGGGTCCGAACGGCGTCCGCTTGCCGTAGCCGTTGGCGCAGACCGTTAGCAGGCAGGCGCCGGGGTCGGCCACGACCATGCCGACGACCTTGTCGTCGCCGGCCAGGCTGATGCCTTTGACGCCGCTGGAATTTCGCCCCACCGCCCTCACGTCGGACTGGCGGAACCGGATCGCCATGCCGTGGGCCGTGGAGAGGACGAGTTCGTCACCCGGTTCGGCCACGACGACGTCGACCAGCTCGTCGCCCTCGCGGAGCTTGATGGCGATGATTCCGGCCTTCATCGGCCGGCCATAGGCCTTCAGCGGCGTCTTCTTGACCAGCCCTCCGGCGGTGGCCATGACGAGAAAACTCCCCTCTTTCTCGAAGTCGCGGACCGCGCGGCAGTCCATGATCTGCTCCCCTTCGGCGAGCTGGAGCAGGTTGACGATTGCGCGGCCGCGGCTGTCGCGGGCAAGTTGGGGCAGTTCGTAGACCTTGCGCCAATAGACCCGGCCGTAGTTGGTGAAGAACAGCAGGTAGGCGTGGGTGCTGGCCACGAACAGGTGCTGGATCGGGTCTTCGTCTTCCGCCTTGGCGCCCTTGAGCCCCTTGCCGCCGCGCCGCTGCGTGCGGTACTCGGTGATCGGCGTCCGTTTGATGTAGCCGTTCGAGCTGATCGAGACGACCATTGTCTCTTCTTCGATCAAGTCTTCCAGGTCGATGTCGCCGAGCTCGTCGCCGCTGACCTCGGTGCGCCGCTTGTCGGAGTGCTTTCGTTTCACCTCCTCGAGGTCCTGGCGGATGATCGCGCGGATGTTCTGCTCGTCGGAGAGGATCCGCCGATACTCGCCGATGTCCGCCAGCAGGTTGCGGTGCTCGTCGCCGAGCTTCTCCTGTTCGAGATTGACCAACTGGCCCAAGGTCATGCGGAGGATGGCGTCGGCCTGGACCGGAGTGAGCGTATAATTTTCGGCCGCTCCGCGCTCCTCCTGAAAGACCGCGAACCCGCTCTCGCCGAGGGCGCGAGCGAGCATCGCCGCCGGGCACTCGATCTGCATCAAGCGATCCTTGGCCTCGGCCTGCGTCTTCGACGACCGGATCACGCGGATGACTTCGTCGATATTCGCGTGGGCCAGGAGCAGGCCTTCGACGGTGTGCTTCCGCTGCCGGGCCTTGGCCAGCAGGAACTGCGTCCGGCGGCGGATCACCGTGATCCGATGGCGGAGGAATTCCTCCAGAATCCCCTTGAGGGAGAGAACTCGCGGCTTGCCGTCGACAAGGGCCAGGAAGATCAGCGAGAACGTGTCCTGTAGCGGCGAGAACTTGTAGAGCTGATTCAAGACGATCTCTGGATCGGCGTCGCGCTTCAATTCCAGGATCAGGCGGACGGGCTCGTCCAGGTCGCTTTCATTGCGAATCGCGCGGATGTCCGGAATCCGCCCCTCGTTGACGAGGGCGGCGATCCGCTCCTCGACGCGGTCGCGCGCCTGCTGGTAGGGGATTTCGGTGACGACGATCCGGTAACCCCGGTCCATCTCCTCGATATGGGCTCGGGCGCGGACGACGACCGTGCCGCGGCCGGTGTGGTAGCCGCGGCGGATTCCGCTGCGGCCGCAGATGATCCCGCCGGTGGGAAAGTCCGGCCCGGGAATGATCTCGAGCAATTCATCGATCGACACGTTGGGCTGGTCGATCAAGCGGATCAGCCCGTCGCAAACCTCGCCGAGGTTGTGGGGGGGGATCGAGGTGGCCATGCCCACGGCGATGCCGTTGGCGCCGTTGACGAGCAGGTTCGGGAACTTCGACGGCAGGACCGTCGGTTCCGTATGCCGTTCGTCGTAGGTTGGCACGTAGTCGACCGTGTCGAGCTTGATGTCATCGAGCATCAAGGCGGCGATCGGCGACATCCGGGCTTCGGTGTACCGCATGGCGGCGGGCGGGAGGCCGGCGATTGAACCGAAGTTCCCCTGCTTGTCGATCAGCACGTGCCGCAGGTTCCACTCCTGGGCCATGCGGACGAGCGTGGGGTAGATCACGCTTTCGCCGTGGGGGTGATAATTGCCGCTCGTATCACCCGAAATCTTGGCGCACTTGACCCGCGCGGCGCCCGGCCCCAGATTCAGGTCGTTCATCGCCACGAGAATCCGCCTCTGCGAAGGCTTCAGGCCGTCGCGCACGTCGGGCAGCGCCCGGCTGACAATCACACTCATCGCGTATGTCAGGTAGCTGTCTTTAAGCTCCTCTTCGATCGGGAGTTGAGACAGCCGCCCGGCAGGGCCCTCGGCGTCGCCCGCCATGGGCCCGTCGCCCGGCACCTCGGGGGGGCCGGGAGGGAGATTCGAATCGGTCGACAAGGATCATCCTTTCGGGGAAGAAACACGCCCACTGCGCGGCACGTCGGCCGCCGTGGGACGAGCGCTGCCAGACGCATTCGGGAGCGCTTTGTGCAAACCCGTAATATACCGTTTTTCGGTCCCGGCCACAACCGCAAACGGGGAAAAAACGTCGTCGTAAACCACTCTGCTTTAACGACTTGCAATCATGGATCGAACCGCGCTCCGGGCAAGGCTTGAAATCCGATCTGCAAGGTGCGAACTTCAAGATTCGGCGCTCGACGATCAAATGCCAGGTTTTGTTCTCTCGCGAGCGTTGGGAATCGAGTCTTGAGCAAAAGCCCCCCTCCCGGGCCACTCTTCCGGCCCCCGCCGGTCGCCCAGACTGGGGAGAGTTTTGACCCGGGACCCGGCGAATCGCCGAGCCGTCAGAACGCCGGCTTCGCGCCCCGACTTGTGGCCGAGCGCGCGTAGAGCTAAAACGGCTTGTCGTCTTGCCGCTCGCCTGGCGGCTCAGAAAAACGGATTACTCGACAGAAAACATGAAGACCCATCAGCGCGTTCTGCTCGTCGACGTCGCCACGAAACTTTATCGTGTTGACCGCTATCCGGTGGGAGAACCCTTCTTCGGCCCCGTCGATCTGGGCCTTCACCTGGCCAGCCGGTTCAACTCGCTGAATATCGGCGCCGGGCTGCTGGCCGGATCGATCATTCCCGGGTCGAACCGGCTGGTGATCAACGGCTTCTCTCCCTGCTGGGGCGGCTTCTACATCTCGACGATGGGCGGGGCCGCCCTGGTCTTCAACAACCTGGGCCTGAACCTGCTGGCGATCTCCGGCCGGGCGGCGACGCCGTCGGTCCTGATCCTCAACCGCCAGGGAGGCGAACACATCGAGGTCGGCATCGAGCCAATCGAGGCCGGCAGGGTATGGGCGGAGGCCCCAGGGGGCGTTTACTCGATGATGGACCACGTCCTCGAGCGGTTCGGCGATCGCTACGCGAACGATCCGCGCGTGCTGGCGGTCGGGCCGGCCGCGGCGGCGACCGATTGCGGGGCGATCGGATCGGCGGCGGTGCAGCGCGGCAAGCTCAGCTATGCGGACACGTGGGCCGGCCGGGGCGGCTTCGGCTCGAAGCTCTTCCAGCAGCACAACCTGGCCGCCGTGATCTTTGGCGGGACCTTCGTCGCCGACGATTTCCGCGACCGCAAGCTGGCCGACTCGTGGTTCCAGGACAAGTACGACAAGACGCTCAAGGCGGTTGACTTCGAGGCCACGACGAAATACCGCTTCGATCCGAAATTCGAGACCGGCGGCACCTTCGGGGTCAATTACGCCACTATCGGGGGGCGAATCCTCTATTTCAACTACCGCAGCATCTTCGACAGCGAGGAGGACCGCCTCGCCCTGCACGAGAAATTCGTCGCCGACCACTACCTCAAGCAGTTCAACGAGGAAACGATCCAGACGAAACAGCAGGCGATGTGCGGAGAGCCCTGCGCCGCGGTCTGCAAGAAGCTGCGCGACCGCTACAAGAAGGACTACGAGCCCTACCAGACGATGGGTCCGCTCGCCGGGGTCTTCGACCAGCGGGCCGCCGAGGAGCTCACCCACCACGCGGACATGCTGGGGTTCGACGCGATCTCGATCGGAGGGGTCGTCTCGTGGCTGATGGAGTGTCTTGCGGAGGGCCACCTCGCGCCGCGGGAACTGGGAGTCAGCGGGCGGCCGGCGTTCCGCCACGAGGGTTTCGACGTCGTGGCCGATTCGGCGCACAATGCCCGGATCGGCGTCGAGCTGCTCGACGCGATTGTCGCCCGCCGGGGGCTGGCCGACCTGGGAGACGGCGCCCGAGCGCTTGCCCGGCGGCTGGCGCGCGACAAGGGCAAGCAGGTTCTCGACGGGTTCGTTTACGCTGCGTTCGCGCGGCGCGGCTGGATGGTGCCGAACCAGTATTGGACGCCCGGCGTCCTCTCGCCGATGCCGATCGTGGGCAAGTACTTCATGTATTACGGGACGGACTTTTTGCCGCCCCGCGAGCTTGGCCGCCGCAACGCCGAGCAGATGAAGAAAGAGCTGATTCTTGACAACATGGGGGCCTGCCGCTTCCACCGCGGCTGGGCGGAGGGCATGTTGCCGGAGATCATGGAAGCGTTTTACGGGCTCAAGCAGCGCTACCTGCGGGAGATCGCCATGACGGCCAGCCGCATCAACAGCCGCAACGCGTCGCTGTTTTGGGAATCGGGGCGGAACTGCGACTACGTGCACACGTTCCTCCAGCGCAAACGGCTCGTCGACGGCGACAAGTCGCCGGAGCTGGAAATGTGGCTCAAGCGATTCGAAACGGACAAGCGCGAGGCCGCTCTTGATTTCTGGTACGAGACGCACAAGGGAATCGCGGAAACGCTCTCGGAGTTCTGACGCGCGCTTTACGGCACGCCGATGCACCAGCGCGGGGCAACCTTGCCCAATCTCGGTTTGCGACCGATACCGCGCGAGACGATTTCTTGCCTGAAGCCCGGGGAGCTCGGGTCGCCCGACTTCACGATCGAGGGCTGGCTGGAGCAGATCGAACGGCCGAATGCATCGGGCCGGTGAAAGCAAGCGCGGTAAAGCGCGGTATTCCGCTGGTCCATGACGGCGATGCCTTCGACTGACCCGTCACCCGTCACCCGTCGGGCGCGGAGTCGTCTTTCTCTTCGTCTGCCGGGCCGCGTCGCCGGGCGAGTGCGCGCAAGATCGCGTCGAGAACCGCATCGAGGCGTTTGCCGGCGTCTTCAGCGAGGAATCGCAGAACGAGGTAGCCGTTTTGCAACTCCAATCGCTGGTAAAGAAAGGCTTCGGTGGCGCTTCGTGCGCGCTCGCACTGGGCGATAGGGGACTTGGGCGGCGAGCCGGCGTAGCTATCAACCTTGCGCTCCATCCGGACGAGCCGGATGGGGGCGAACGCACT
>JAMOAF010000709.1 GCA_023621895.1 Planctomycetota bacterium | reverse complement strand
CGAGCGAATGCGGCAGAGCGTCGCGACGGTTCTGATTCCAGGATATCCGCCCGTAATCTTCAATTACGACTCATCACAACCGGACCGTCCGGTTTATGCCATCGAGTGCCACAGCAAGCTGATCTCCGACGAGCAGGTTCGCCGCCTGTTACACACAGTACCCGTGCTTCTTCAATTGAACCTGGCAAACACGGACATCTCGGACAACGCCTTGTGCGATTTGAACTGCGTGCCGGGGCTCTGCGGAGTCAATCTGGCTGGAACGCGAGTTGGCAATCTCGGGCTGCGGCGCCTGGCAAGGCTGAGGAATCTGACGGGCTTGAATCTTGACGGCACGGAGGTTACGGACGATGGGCTGCGACTGCTGGCAGACGCGAGAACCCTGCACAAGCTGAGCCTGCGTCACACGGCCGTAACCGATGCTGGGTTGGAGTGGCTCGGCGGTCTGGATGGGCTCCGAGAGCTCCGTCTGGAGAATACCAGCGTGACTGGCAAAGGCGTCGGCCGCCTGAAAAGCAAGCAGCCGGATATGGCGATTCCCGGCCAATGGGATCAGATCGAGCCGTGACCTGCGCGGCGCCCGCGAGGCAGGAGAACATGTCAAGAAGTCGCCTCGCTCCGCCAAACGGGGTGCATGAAGCGGCTACCGGTCGCGATTTTCGATTACAGGCGGCCCCGTTTGGGAAAAGCCGGGGCTCGACGGCTCGATGATCGGCCGTTATCATCACGGGCAAACGGGATAGAACCTCACAAGCCCCCGGCCGCGATCACTGAAGGAATCACGCATGCCGCATCTCAGCATTGCTCTCGCCCCGGTCGACTACCTGATTTTGGCGGTGTATTTCGTGTTTGTGCTGGGCATCGGGTGGGCGCTGCGACGCTACATGAAGACCAGCAGCGACTTCTTCCTGTCGGGCCGGGCGATTCCGGCCTGGATCTGCGGTTTGGCCTTCATCTCGGCGAACCTCGGCGCCCAGGAAGTCATCGGCATGGCCGCCTCGGGGGCCAAATACGGGATCATGACCAGCCACTTTTACTGGGTCGGCGCGATCCCGGCGATGGTGTTCGTCGGCATCTTCATGATGCCGTTCTATTACGGCTCGAAGGCCCGGTCGGTCCCGGAGTACTTGAAGCTGCGGTTCGACGAGAAAACGCGCGCGTTCAACGCGATTTCGTTCGCGGTGATGACCGTCTTTTCGTCCGGCATTTCGATGCACGCCCTGGCCCGGCTCCTGGAACAGATTCTCGGCTTCCCTTACGACTTGTGCATCGCCGTTTCGGCCCTGATCGTGCTGGCCTACATTTTTCTGGGCGGACTGACCTCGGCGATCTACAACGAGGTGCTGCAATTCTTCATGATCGTGTTCGGTTTCGTGCCGCTGGTCTGGCTCGGCCTGGAGAGCGTCGGCGGATGGGACGCCTTGGTGGCCAAGCTCAATACCGTGGCCGCCAGTCCGGCGAATCCCGCGGGCAAGGTGTTTGCCGAAGGCGCCTGGACGCAGTCCTGGGCGCACATGACTTCGCCAGACGCCAACCCGATGGGCGTCGAGTGGTTCGGAATGGTGATGGGCCTGGGATTCGTGCTCTCGTTCGGCTACTGGTGCACCGACTTCCTGGTGGTCCAGCGGGCGATGGCGGCGGATTCGATGTCGGCGGCCCGGCGGACGCCGCTGATTGCCGCCGTCCCCAAAATGCTCTTTCCCGCCCTGGTGATCCTGCCGGGCATGATCGCCATCGCCATGCACCACGAACTGGGTGACTTCCTGCCCAAGGACGAGAACGGCGCCACCGATTTCAACATGACCGTGCCGGTGATGCTCGCCAGGTTCTGCCCCTCGGGCCTGTTGGGCGTCGGCATCACCGCCTTGATGGCCTCGTTCATGTCGGGCATGGCCGGCAACGTCACCGCGTTCAACACCGTCTGGACGTACGATCTGTACCAGAGCTACATCCGCCCCGGCCAGCCCGACCGGCACTACCTGCGGATGGGCCACATCATCACGGTGGTCGGCATCCTGATCAGCGTCGCTTGTGCCTACGTGGCGCGCGAGTTCAACAATATCATGGATATGCTGCAACTCGTGTTCGGGTTTGTCAACGCGCCGCTGTTCGCTACGTTCCTGTTGGGCATGTTCTGGCGGCGGGCGACCGGCCACGGCGCGTTTTTCGGCCTGCTGGCGGGCACGGGGGCGGCCGCGCTACACCACGGGTTGACCCTGCCGGCCGGCGCAACGGTCGGGGTCAAAGGCGGCTGGCTCGTTGGCGGCCACGTCCTCCACACCTATCCGGTCGACATGGCGCAGAACTTCTGGGCCGCGATCTTCGCCTGGACCGGCTGCTTCGTTGTCACGATCGCCGTTTCTCTCGCCACCCGGCGAAACAAGACCGACGATGAACTCCGCGGGCTCGTCTATTCCCTCACGCCCCGCGTCAAGGAGCACGGAGTCGCCTGGTACTTGCAGCCGGCCTTGCTGGGAACCGTTGTCCTCGCCGCGGCGGTCGTGCTGAACCTGATCTTCTGGTAAGAATCGAGAAAGACACAATCGGAGCGCGCCGGCGCCGGCGCCGCGCCGCGACGGCCGCGCCTCCTTCATGGAGAACTGAACCATGCAACTCGATGTCCGCCTTCCGATGGGCATGATGTTCGTGATTATCGGCGTCATCTTATCGCTTTACGGGCTGATCACGTGGTCCGACGCCGAAATGTACCAGCGCTCGCTCGGCTACAACGTCAACCTCTGGTGGGGCCTCTTCCTGGCGGCCTTCGGCGCGGCGATGCTGCTCTTGGCCCGGCGTGCCGCGATCCGCACAAAACGCGATGCGCCGTCGCCGCAGAGCCCGTAGGGTGGTCCAGAGCGGACCACCCCGTTGGGCGCGGAATCGCTCGTCACGCGTTCGTTCAAAGACAAAGCCGGCGCGGCCACGGCGGGAGCGGCGGCCCACCGGTAGCGCCTTGACTTGCCCGGCGCCGGTTGATGAAATGTTCGGAGACGTTTTTTGCGTACCCTTTCCGGAGAACCAGTCATGACCATCCCGCTCGACCGTCGGACATTCGTGAAAACCACCAGCGCAGCCGCACTCGGACTGAGCGCGCTCGGCGCCGGGCGCGTGATGGGCGCGAACGACCGGATACGGCTCGGCGTGATCGGCACGGGAAACCGCGGTTGCCAGGTGATGGAGTTCTTCCTGAAGCATCCGGGCGTGGAGATTCCGGCCCTTTGCGACGTCTCGCGATCGGCGGCCGAGGCGGCCAACGCCGGGCTCCTCGGCGGCAAGGCGGACCTCTATAGCGACTTTCGCAAGATCACCGATCGCAAGGACATCGACGCCGTGCTGATCGCCACGCCCGACCACTGGCACGCCTTGCAGACGATCATCGCCTGCCGCGCCGGCAAGGACGTCTATTGCGAGAAACCCCTGTCGAAGACGATCCACGAGGGCCGCCGGATGGTCGAGGTCGCGCGGAGCACGGGGCGCGTCGTGCAGATGGGCACCCATCGGCGCTCGGGGCATTCCTATGCCGAAGCGGCCAAGTTGATCGCCTCCGGCAAATTGGGCAAGATCACCGTGACAAGAGCCTTCGACACCACGAACATGTATCCCAAGGGCATCGGCAAGGCCGCGCCGAGCGATCCGCCCAAGGACCTCGACTGGGAGATGTGGCTCGGCCCGCGGCCATCGCGACCCTACCAGGCGACGATCACCCCGTTCAAGTTTCGCTGGTGGGACCTCTACGCCTCGCGGTTCTCCGACAACGGCGTCCATTTTCTGGACATCATGCGATGGCTCATCGGCGACGAGCCGGGCCCTGTGCGAATCTCGGCGCTGGGAGGATGTTTTGCCATTGACGACGACCGCACCACTCCCGACGCGATGGAAGGGATGTTTCAATTCCCCTCCGGCCCGCTGACCACCTTCGCCCAGTATGAAGCCAGCGGCAACCGGGCGATGCCGCGCCAGGCCTTCGCCGAGTTCCGCGGCACGCTGGGGGCCCTCTATGTCGACGACGCCAGCTTCGAGGTGCTGCCGGAGCGCGGCGGGCGCTACCAGGACGACCGCGAGTTCCGCGTGGAGCCGATCACGCAGAAGTTCAGCGAGGGTTACACGCAGCACGTCCGCGACCACACGGGGAATTTTCTGGATTGCATGCGATCGCGAGAAAAACCCCACGCCGACGTGGAGATCGGCCACCGCTCGACGAGCATGGCCCTGCTGGCCAACATCTCGCTGGCCACCGAGTCAACGCTCCACTGGGATCCCCAGCGCGAGCGGATCACCAACATCCCCGAGGCCAACGATCTCTTGCACTACGAGTATCGCAAGCCCTGGACGCTCGAGGACGCATAAGGATCCTCTTGACTTCCATATCAGCGTACCTCGATGCGGTCGCGCGTGGCGATCTCCAGTTCATCTTCACGAAATACGGTTGGTATGACTTCCTCGCCCCTGCGCGACAAGCCAGTCAAGACCCCCTCTTCCGGCGTTTCGCTCGCCGCTTCCTGAAAAGCTCCGATTGCATCCCAACTGTGGGACGTGGTCGCTCAACCCATTCTCCCGCCACGACTTGCGCAACCAGCGCCGACGGCTTCTCGAGGGGCCGTGTTACAGAACTATTACACAACGTAAACGCGGCCGTCACGGGGTGAGCGACGATCCGGGATAAGATGGCGTTTTGATCCACCACGGCCAACGATCCGCCCCGGCGATCGCGAGCACCGCCCGCTTGCCGCCGGCAAGTGCGGTCGGATCGGCCCCTGGCGGCGCTGGATCGCTTGAAGCGGATTCTGACAGGCACGGCCTCTTACCGGAAATGCGACCATGATTACAATCGGCAGTCCCAGCGACGTTCTACCCCTGGTTCCCCAGACCGGCGCGACCCATCCCCTCGGCTCGCGCGCCCGCGTGCTCCTGACGAGCGTATTCGGCCCCTACGCCCAGGACGATGAGTACGGCAGCCGGCTGCTGAACCCGATGGAATTGTGGCACAACCAGGTGACGCGGGTCCAGGGCCCTTTCTCCTTGCGGATGTTCCACCGTTCTTGGGGGCTGATGCTCATCCAAGTCAATCTCCAGGCGCCCTGCATGTTGCTTGATTTCCCCACGCTCGATCGTTTCATCGAGGAGATCCGCGACCAGGAGTACGACATCGTGGGGATCAGCAGCATCGTCCCCAACCTGCACAAGGTCGAGAAGATGTGCCAGCTCGTCCGCCAGTACCGGCCCGGGGCGACGATCGTCGTCGGCGGCCACGTCGCGAACATCCCCGACCTGGCCGAGCGGATCGACGCCGACCACGTCGTGCGGGGCGACGGCGTCGGCTGGTTCCGCCGGTTCCTCGGCGAGCCCCTGGACCAGCCCATCCGCCACCCGTACATCCAGGCGGGCTTGAACACGCGCGTGATGGGCATCACCCAGAAGGTGGTGCCGGAGAAGGAGGCGGCCACGGTGATTCCTTCGGTCGGCTGCCCGATGGGCTGCAACTTCTGCTCCACCTCGGCGATGTTCGGAGGGAAAGGGCATTTCATCAATTTTTACGAGAGCGGCGACGAACTGTTCGACATCATGTGCCAGCTCGAACGGTCGATGAAGACCACTTCCTTTTTCATGATGGATGAGAATTTTCTCCTGCATCGCCGCCGGGCCCTGAGGCTGCTGGAACTGATGGAACGAAACGGCAAGGCCTGGAACATGTTCGTTTTCAGCTCGGCCAACGCCCTCCGCACCTATTCGATGGAGCAGCTTGTCTCCCTGGGCGTTTCCCGGGTCTGGATGGGACTGGAGGGGAAGGACAGCCAGTACAACAAGCTCGACGGCGCCGATTGCTACGCCATCGTCCGCGAGCTTCAATCGCACGGGATTCACGTCTTGGGGTCGACAATCATCGGCCTGGAGGACCACACGCCCGAGAATATCGACGAGGTGATCGAACACGCCGTCCGCTACGATTCCGATTTCCACCAGTTCATGCTCTACACGCCGCTGCCGGGCACGCCGCTTCATGCGGAGTTGTCGGCCCAAGGGCGGATGAAGGAGGAGAGCGAGTTCGACGTGAGCGATATCCACGGCCAGTTGGTCTTCAGCTACCGGCACCCCCACATCCCCGACGGGCAGGAAACCGGGCTGCTGTTGCGGGCGTTCCATCGCGATTTCGAGGTCAATGGCCCGACGATCACGCGGTTCATCCGCACGACGCTGGCCGGATGGAAGCGCTACAAGCACCATCCGGACGAGCGGATTCGCCGCCATTTCGCCTGGGAGGGGCAAGACCTGGCCACTTCGTTTGCCGCCCTGGCCTGGGCCGCCAAGGGCTATTATCGCAACCGTCCGGCGATGCGCGAGAAGATGTCGCGGCTGCTCGATGAGATCCACGAGGAGTTCGGATGGAAGAGCCGGCTGTTTGCCGCGGCCGCCGGCCGCTATGTTTTGCGGCAGACGCGGCGGGAAGAAAAACGGTTGGCCCGCGGCTGGACCTACGAGCCGCCCACGTTCTACGAGGGCAACGAGGCCAGCCAGCGCGTCGCGGCCAGCGGAGGGCGGCGGGCCTCGCGATTGGGCTACGCCACCCCCTGCCGCCGGCCGGCCCAAGCCGCTGAGCCGGCGGCCGCGCCAGCCGCTGCCGCCTCGGGCGAGCGCGAGTCGGTTGACGTCCCGCGCGGCGCTGTGCTATCGTAGGGCAGAGTCGCCTGGAATTTGATCCTCTCGCGCCGGGGGCGCCAACGACTGATGCTTGTGCGGCGGTCCCTGCATCTGCCGATCACCTTGGCGATCGTAATGATCGCCATCCTCGCCGTATTGACCGTCGGCTGGGTCCTCCTGGCCGTGTTCGGCGCGTTGGCCAATACGCGGTTCGCCGGCTTGAACTGGACGCTCCTGTCCGTCGGCACGACGTTCATCGCGCTGCTGCTTGTCGGCGTGATCATGTACCTGGGACTGTCCGTCAAGGCGATCAATTTTACCCGGCGGCAGTCGAATTTCATCGACAGCGTGACCCACGAATTCAAATCCCCGATCGCCTCGATGAAGCTCTGCCTACAGACGTTGAACCGCCACCAGGTAACACCGGAAGAGCAGGCCAGCTTCTACCAGTTCATGCTCGACGACCTGGACCGCCTCGACCTTTTGATCACCCAGGTGTTGGAGGCCGGGCGGCTCGATACGGAGTCGGCGTGCGACGAGAGCGAAGACGTGGTGATGGGCGCACTGCTGCGGGATTGCGCCCGAACCGTCTGCCTCCGCTACCGCGTGCCGCCGGAGACCGTGCATGTCGACGCCCAGGACTGCATTGTGCGGGCGAGGCGCGTGGACCTGGAGATCATCTTCCGCAACCTGATCGACAATGCCATCAAGTACGCCGGCCCGGAACCTCGTGTCGACATCGAGCTACAGCCCGACCAGCGAGGCTGCGCCCTTGCGCGGATCAGCGACAATGGCCGCGGCATCCCGCCCCGGCTGC
The DNA here is from genome assembly GCA_023621895.1 of Planctomycetota bacterium. GTDB lineage: Bacteria > Planctomycetota > Planctomycetia > Pirellulales > Thermoguttaceae > JAAYCB01. The sequence continues at coordinate 3,697 of JAMOAF010000709.1, read as the reverse complement.
GCCGCCGCATCTTCCGGCGGTTCGAGCGGCTCGGAACGGAGCTCGAACGCGAAAGGCCGGGCACCGGACTGGGGCTCTACATCGTGCAGGCGCTCGTCCGCCGCCTCGGCGGGCGGGTCCGCGTGCTCGATGGGGAGAACAGTCCGGGCGCCGTCTTCGAAGTGCGATTGCCTCTGGGGCGAAGAACTCTGCCGGCGGCGCGGAAAGAGACGCCGCCAGGGGGCGAGCCTCGCGACGCCGGCCTCGGCGATAGCCGCATCGCGCATCGGGGTGAACCATGACGAGCAAGCACATCCTCGTCGTCGAGGACGAACGGCACCTGGCCATGGGCATCAAGTACAATCTCGAAGCGGAGGGGTATCGCGTCACCACCGTCGGCGACGGCCCCTCGGCGCTGAAGCTCATCGCCGAGGCGCCCGGCGGCGTCGACCTGGTGATCCTCGACTTGATGCTGCCGGGCATGAGCGGCTACGCCGTCTGCGAGGCGCTCCGCGCCGAGGAAAATCACATGCCGGTGATGATCCTCAGCGCCCGCACCCTCTCGGAAGACCGCACCCGCGGGTTCGATGTCGGCGCCGATCAATACCTCACCAAGCCCTTCGATCTCGACGAGTTCCTCAGCCGCGTCAAGAGCCTGCTGACGTTGCACGGGCGGCGCGTGGGGGCCGGGCGGGGTTCGACGGTCCCTCTCCGTTCGTTTGCCTTCGGCGAGGCCCGGGTCGACTTCGAGACGTTCGAGGTCACGGTCCGATCCGAGACGGTGCGAATAACGCAACTGGAGCTGAAGCTGTTGCGGTATTTCATCGAAAACGAAGGCCGCGTGATCCCCCGCCGCGAATTGCTCAAAAATGTCTGGGGCCTGCCGGGATACCTCAACACGCGGGCCCCCGACCAGCTCATCCGCCGGTTGCGGAAGATCTTCGAAACCGACCCGTCACAACCGAAGCACTTCCTCACGATCCGGGACGCGGGCTACCGCTTTCTGGCCGGAAAACCAGAAGACCGGTAGGGTGGTCCAACGCGGACCATCCCCGACGGGCCTGGAATCACCGATCCGTCGACAACCAGCGTGAATGTCAGAATCGCCTCAGCGGCAGCGGCGGCCCACCGCACTTCCGACCGACTCCGGCGCCCTTGGGGTGGCCCAACGCGGACCATCCCCGACGGGCTCGGAATCGCCCCGCGGCTGCCCAGAAACCGCGTAAAGTCTCCACAACCAAAACGGAAGCGCCGCCCCACCGATGGCCTTACTGCTCGTCAGACGGCTCGCCGTTTGCCCAACCGGCGGTCTTCCGGGCGGCGAAGCTTTCGAAGCAGTTCCGCTTGATCGCCTCGCGGGCGGCGGCCAGGAGCCGTTGATAATACGTGATGTTGTGGATCGAAAGCAGGATCGGGCCGAGCATCTCGCCGGCCAGGAAGAGGTGCCGCAGGTAGCCGCGGCTGCGGAGGCAGGCGGCGCAGGGGCAGCCCTCCTCGATTGGTTGATCGTCGAGCCGGTGCTTGAGATTCCGCAGGCGCAGCGTCCCCTGATCGGTAAATGCCAGCGCATTTCTGCCGTTGCGGGTCGGCATCACGCAGTCGAACATGTCGACGCCGCGGCGAACCGCTTCGAGCAGATCCGCCGGGCGGCCCACGCCCATCAGGTAACGGGGCTTGCCGGGGGGCATCGCCGCCACCGTGGCTTCAAGCGTGCGAATCATATCATCGGGATGTTCGCCGACGCTCAGCCCGCCGATCGCGTAGCCCGGAAAATCCAACTCGGCGAGCCGCCCGGCGCAGTCAACGCGGAGCCGCGGGTCGAGGCCGCCTTGCACGATCGCGAACTGGGCCTGGTCGGGGCGCGCGGCGGCGCGGCGGCAGCGCTCGGCCCAGCGGATCGTCCGCTCCATGGCGTCGCGCACGGCGCGCTCCTCGTTGGGAAGCCCGACGACGTGGTCGAGCACCATGGCGATGTCGCTGCCGAGCATTTCCTGGATTCGCACGGCGCCTTCGGGCGTCAACTCGAAGAGCCGCCCGTCGATGTGCGAGCGGAACACCGCGCCCTCTTCCGTGACCTTCGTCGTCTGGGCCAGGCTGAAGAGCTGGAACCCGCCGCTGTCGGTCAGGATCGGGCCGTTCCACCCCATGAACCCGTGCAGCCCGCCGAGCCGAGCGACCACCTCCTCGCCGGGGCGCAGCGCGAGGTGGTAGGTGTTGGCCAGGAGAATCCGCGTTCCCGTCGCGTGAATCTGGTCGACTTCCAGCCCCTTGACCGTTGCGGCCGTGCCGACGGGCATGAAGGCGGGCGTCTCCACGGTCCCGTGCGGGGTGGTCAACGAGCCGCAGCGCGCGCCGGTCCCCTCGTCCCGCGCATCGATCTGGAAAGAAAACAATCGATCGCTCACGTGTTGCAGGAGCTTTCGGATCAGTCGCCGCGGAGCTTCAAGCCCTGGGCGGCAAGCTTATCGCGGACTTCGTTCAAGCTCGTGACGCCGAAATTCTTGCACTCGAGCAGCTCGTCGGCGCTCCGCCGCAGCAGCTCTCCGATCGTCGTGATCGCCAGCCGCACCATGCACTTCCGCGCGCGAACCGAGAATCCCAGATCGGAGATCGGCCGCAGCAGGACCGCCTGCTCGTCGGCGCTGAGCGTTTCCGTGTCGATGGTTTCGGGCGCGGGGCGCTCCGCGGCGTACTGCCCCAACTGGAGTCCCTTCGAAGCCAGCATCTCGCGGATTTCGATCAGGCTCGTCTCGCCGAAGTTCTTGCTGCTCAGCAATTCCTGCTCGGTCGTGCGGCAGAGGTCGCCGAGGGTCATGATCCCCATTTTCTGTAGGCAGTTCCGGCTCCGCACGGAAAGCTCGAAATCGGTCACCGGCAGGTTGAGAACCTGGCTGACGCGATCGCGCTTCTTCAGCGCGTCCTCGTCGAAGAACATGTCGCCGGAGGCCTGCGAGTCCCTGAGGAACAACGCCGCCCGCTGATGGTTGGGAAAAGCGTCGACCACGCGCTGGTAGCATCGCACTGCGCGATCGAATTGGCCGCGGTCCTCGTAGAGCAGCCCGAGATTGACCAGCGCGCCAACGTGCGACGGGAAGCGGGCAGCCGACTGCTTGTAAAGCTCCAGGGCCGTCTCGTCGTTCCCATAGCGGTCGTTTTCCAGCGCCAGGCCGAACAGCGCCCCGGCGTGCTTGCGGTCCGCGTCCACGGCCCGCTCATAGAGGGCGACGACTTCGGAGGGGTTTCCCCCGATCGCCGCCACCGTCGCGCCGCGCTGGTAAAGGTACTCGGCCGTCTGTTCTACCGCGCCCGACAAGTCGTCGAGCTCCTTCAGCGCCGCCTCGGCGTCCCCGGCGTAACGCCTCGCCTCGGCACAGCCCAGGGCGCAGATGTCGGCGTTGTACCCCGCCTTGGCGGCCAGGGCGTAGCTATCGATGGCGGCCTGGTAATTCTCCAGGCCGAAATGCGCCTTGGCCATGTAAAAATGAGCCAACGCGCCCCCGTCGCCGCGCTGCAAGGTCGACAAGGCCAGCGAGTAGCGCCCGAGCAGATACTGGCACACGCCCAGCGTCACGTTGCTCGCGGGACTCGGCTCTTCCTTCGTCTCCAACTCCTGGACCACTTCGCGAAGCACGCGGAATTGCGAGGAATCCGCGGAGATCACGTCGAGAATCTGCTCGATCTCGCGCGGTCCGAATGCCCCGCTGACCAGCACCACCTG
>JAMOAF010000262.1 GCA_023621895.1 Planctomycetota bacterium | reverse complement strand
TGCAAGCTCATTGGTAGGATGGGCATTCCTGCCCGTCGTTCTTTGTCGGGCGGGAACGCCCAACCTACATCATTGAAGGAACCCTGACATCATTTCTGAAATGGACCACTTAGGGGTGTCCCTTCGGGACGGGGCGGGCAAACGAGTCGGGCATGGCGAGGTGAAAACCTTAGCCGCCACCGGCCCCTGCTGTTTTCAGTGCCGCCAAAAGACAACCGTGGAACAAAACCGACCAAACCAGCATTTTCACCTCCCCAGGCATTGCCCAGGTTGAACCAGGGCTGAACTGCCATCGCTCGCAAGCGATCGACCACGGCGTCCCCCAGAAACGACCGCCGCGTTAGCCTCGTTATCATCTCACCCTCCTCGCGTGTTGCGTCGAACCCGGATGATTCTCGCAGAACAAAAGTCATTCCGTATCCAGCCGCACTCAACCGGCGATTCGCCGCATAGCCGGAACAGGCTTTGTTCAACGCGATTCTTCACGGGAACCGGATTTGGCGGTTTTCTTCTTTTGGCCCGGCGGCGGGGCGGTCTGGGCCGCCAGGCGGATCATCGCGTCAAGCTGGCCCTTCCAGAGGCCTTCGAGCTCCTGCGCTTTCTCCGGCCGCTCCCGGGCAAGGTCGTGGGACTCGGCGCGGTCGCTGCGGAGGTCGTACAGCTCCCACGGATCATCCTTGGCCGCGACCAGCTTCCAGTCGCCGGCGCGAATCGCCCGATTCCCCTCGTGCAGCCACCACAGCAGGTCGCGATCGATCGTCACATCCTCGTGGAACGCCGCGACCAGGCTCCGGCCGGGCGCAGCCGGGATCGCCTCTCCGTCCCACTCCGCCGGCTTCTCGATTCCCGCAATCTCAAGGATCGTGGGGACGATGTCGATGACGTGGGCCGGAGTGTGCCGCAGCTCGCCGCGCGCCCGGATGCCGGCGGGCCAGTGAACCACCAGCGGCGTGCTGATGCCTCCTTCATGGACCCACGTCTTGTGGCGGCGAAACGGCGTGTTCGACAAGCTGGAGAAACCCGGACCGAGGCACAGATAGGTGGCGGCGCTGCCCGGAGCAGCCTGCGGATCGTGGCCGCCATGACGGACCATGATCTCCGCGCTGGCGCCGTTGTCCGACGCAAAGAAGATCAACGTGTTGTCGTAGACGCCCATCGCCTTGAGCTCGTCGATCAGGCGGCCGATCTCCCGGTCCATCCGGTCGACCATCGCCGCGTGGATCGCCATCTTCGTCGCCTGAAACCGGCGCTGCGGATCGGTCAGTTCCTTCCAGGGGAGCGGGCGGTTGATCTCCCCCGGACCGAGCTTCTCCAGCGCGTCGGGGAAATCATAGGGCGGTCCCACTTCCGGCTCCAGTTCCGACAGCGTCGTGTTCAGCAGGTTCATTTCCTTTTGCCGGGCAAACCGCCGCTGGCGCATCAGGTCCCAGCCGTCGAGATACTTGTCTCGGTATCGGGCGATGTCGCCGGCCGGCGCGTGCAACGGAAAATGCGGCGCGATGAACGCCACATAATGGAAGAACGGCTGATCGGCATACTTGGCCGCGTGCTGCCGCAGGCAGGCGATGGCGTGATCGGCCGTGGCGGTCGTGGCGTAGTATCCCGATTCATCGGCGGCGGGTGTGACCGGCGCGTCGTCGAGCCAGTTGCCCTTGGCCGTGAAATAGTTGCCCTGATTTCGCATGTCCAGCGAATGATCGAATCCCCCGTCGAGCACCTTGCCGTCGATGTGCCACTTGCCGCTGTGGTAATTGCGATAGCCTTGCGGCCGGAGAAAATCGGGCAGCAGCCGCGCCCACTTCTGCCGCGCGCCGCCGCCCCCGCCGCCCAGGCCCGGCAGGGCGTCTCGGTGGATTTGCTGGGCGTAATAGCCCGTCAACAGCGCCCCGCGCGTCGGCCAGCAGCGGGCCGTGTTGTAGAACTGCGTGAACCGCAGCCCGCCGGCCGCCAGGCGGTCGACGTTCGGCGTGGCTATCTCGCCGCCGTAGCACCCCAGGTCGGAATAGCCGAGGTCGTCGGCGAGAATGAACATGATGTTGGGCCTCGCTGCCGCATCGGCGCCGGCGGCCAGGCAGCAGGCGATGAGGAAGAATGACACGTGTTTCATCGGGTCACCTCGAGCTTGCGTCTTCGTCCCTTCCCGAACCCAGCCACGGCGCTGCGCTTTCCGCCGGGTACGGTTCTCACTTGATGGAAACAAACTGTTGGACTCCGGTCAGGGACATCTGCACTGCCACGGTCGTCAGAAGCATCCCCGACAGCCGCTGGACAGCGAGCGTGCCGCGCCTGCCAAGGATGCGTTCGAAGGAGCTCGCGAAATAGAGGATGATTCCCGAGGCCAGCCATGCGCAAAACAGCGCCAGGAGCCAGTTGGGCCACTTGGCCGGCTGCCGGGCCATCAGCAGCAGGACGGTTGCCAAGGCCGATGGTCCGGCAACCAGTGGAATCGCCAGCGGCACAATGAACGGTTCGCCTTCCGGGGAGCTGCTGAAGATTTCGCCCGCGTCGGCGAAAATCATTTTCAGTGCGATCAGAAAAAGAATGATTCCCCCAGCGATGCTCAGCGCCGGTTCGGTGATGTGGAGCACCTCGAGGATGTACCGCCCGAAAAACAGGAAGACGATCAACACGCCCAGGGCGATCAGCAGCTCTCTGACAACCACGAGCCTGGCCCGGCGCGGTTCAAAGCCCGACAGCAAGCTCAAAAATACGGGCATATTGCCCACCGGGTCGAGCACAAGGAACAGGAGAACGGTCGCCGAAAGTGTAGTCACCGAGCCTGTCCCTCGCGAAACGTCAACTACGGGTCGTACTTCAGGTCGAGCTGCTGGCCTTCCAGGGCGCGCAGCGGGGCGATGTCTTGGACCACCTCGAGCGTGCCGCAATAGCGCCCGGCCGCGTCGCGCAGGGCAACGAAGCGGATGTGAATCAGCCGATCTCCCATCCGTTTCCAGAACTGGGCCGACCTTGCGCGGCCGGCTCTGAAGTCCTCGATCGCCTGCTGGACGTAATGTACGCTTCGGGGCGGATGGCAGCAATGGACGTCGCGGCCAAGAATCGCCGCGCTGCGGTAGAACGCCGGCCGCGTCCCCTCGGAGAAATAGCGGACGCGGTCCTCCGCGTCGACCAGCGTCAGGTCGACCGGCAGTTGAGCGTGAATGCGGACAAGCTCGTCCCATGCCAGCGCGCCGGTCGGCAGCGGCTGGCTGGCCGCCGGCGGCTCGACGCCCGCCAGCGGCGCCGGCTCGTATCCCCGCCGAGGCTCCACCAGGCACCAGCCGATCTCGTCGGAATAGCGCCAGATTACGTCCCAGTCCTCCGCGCCGAGAACCTCCATCGCCAGCGGCAAGAGGACCTCCTCTTCCAAAAAGATGATCTTCTCGAGGTCCTCCAGCAGCGGTTTGACAACCGGATCGGAAAGGCTGGCCAACTTCTCCGGCCCGAAATCATCGCGCTCCGTTTGCAGATTCAAGTACTTGATCCATTGGCGGACCTCATCGTGCGCCGCCCAGAGGATTCGCCCGGGGCGGACCAGTCTGTGAGACTCGAGCCGCGTAAACAGCAGGAACTCCTGCCGCCGGTAGTGGTTGTCGATGCTAGCCAGCTCGCCGGCGAGGCGGCAGGCTTCTTGAAAAGCCTCGGCTGAGTCGGAAATCCGCGGCAGGGCGGCCCGCAACCGGCTTACGCGGTCTCCAATCGCCGCGTTTTCCATACCGAGAGTATCAGCGGGGTGCCCCGGAGAAATCCCGGCCTCCACGACGCGCGGCTGCTCGCCGCGGGCCTGCTCGCACCAGCGAAGAAGCTGCTCGATCTGCGGCCGGGCGAACCCTTCGGCCACCAGCTCCAACAGCAGCGGATCGGCCGTGGCGTGGGACGTTTCGGGCATGGCCTGGAGAAACTGGTCGCGCAGCGGCTCCGCCGCATGGCCTTGGCGGAGGCTTTCGGCGATTGTGCGCAGCGCGCTGAGCTTTGTGCCGGGGGCTGTCATCGTTTTTGACCCTTGTACGCCGTGGCGCGGTCGCGCGGTGGGCCGCCGCTCGCCGCCGTGGCGGTTCAAAGGTTGATCGGGATGGGAAACGTGTCGGCTGTGCGGCGCATTCCGGCATTGGTCCGCGTTGGACCACCCTACTTGCTGTATCGCTGCTGGAATTCGGCCTGCCGCCGTGCGCGTTCGGCCTTCTCCGCCGGGTCCATCTGGTTGAGATACCAGCGGTGGTTGGCCGAGCCGAGGACCTCGCCCAGCTTCTTCTCCAGGGCGTCGGCCGCGGCCGATTTGCCCGCGTCGCCCGACGCCCGGCCGGCGGAGATCAGATGCTCAAGCTCCGGCACCATTTCCGAGTAGAAGTGCTTGGCGACCTCGTAGGTCCCGTGCCAGTGCGTGTAGTCCGGGCCCATCATCGAGGCGCCGTGCCGGGCGCGGCGGCCCTCATGGTGCCAGATTTCGTACCAGACAAAGTCAAGCGGATTGGAGAACTCGACCGGCCGCAGTAGCGGCTTGGCCAGGTTGTACAGTTCCTGCCCCGGCTCGGCGAACTTCGTGTGATACAGATCAACGAGGCCGTCGTACTGGACGTAGAAATTGTCGACCCACTGCTGCTCGTGGCAGTTGATGCAGACGTTCTTCATGTTGTCGCGGCGCGTTTGCCAGTTGACGGCCGCGCCGGGCAGCCCCATCTTCTTGTCGCTCACCTCGGGGCGAATCGAGACTGCCGGGCGGTTGTTCCAACTTATCCTCACGCCGACGTCGTGGGTCACCGGCATGCCGGCGGTCGCCGCACGATTCTTCGTGGCCAGTTTGGCCGGCGTAGCGCTCATGTGGCACGTGGCGCAGGTCGGCGCCAGGTGATAGTCTTCCCCCACCACCCACTTGGCCGAGTCCATGTTAAGCTTGTCGCGAAACGCCCGGAACGCGATCCCGTGCTTCGATTCGTAGTAGATCTCCATCTGCGGATGGTCGGGCCCCATGTGGCACTTGCCGCAGTTGTCGGGATGCCGGGCCTGGTAGGCCGAGAACGAATGCCGGCTGTGGCACGCCGCGCACGACCCTTCGGACCCGTCGGGATTGATCCGCCCGATGCCGGTGTTCGGCCAGGTGGCCGGATCGAGCTTGCCGCCCGGAAGCACCTTGATCTCGCCGCCGTGGCACTGCCAGCACCCGCTCACCGCCGCCGCACTCGCGCCCTTCTGGAACGCCGGAGTGACCAGCCCCGTGTTCCCCTCGACGACCTCGGCCAGGACATTGTCAAGCGAGCCGAGAATCCGCGCGCCCTTGGAGTGATGCGACTGGCCGAATTCCAGCGCTTCCTGGACGTGGCAGCGGGCGCAGTCCTTCGGCGAGACGATCGTGGCAATCCACTGGCCTTCGTGCTGGAAGGCGTCGGGCTCGCCCTCGGCGGCGGCGTGGCACTCGTAGCACCCCACGTTCGCCCGGTAGTGCTTGCTCGCGCCCCACTGCTGGTAGATCGGTGCGTTTTCGATTTTGTGGCACTCGATGCAGGCCTTGGTTTCCGCCGACATTTCCGGCAGTCCCCACGCCTGGGCCAGCGCGCCGCGCGCCGGGGCCAGCGCGAAAACACACAATCCGGCAAGCAACCAGGTCTTTCGAGGAATCATCATCGAGCGTCTCATGGCAGTCTCACTCCTTCGCCAGGCCCATCTGAACGGATCTCCCGGCGCGTTTGTCATAGGTTAATTCGCCCGCCAGCACCGGCACGGAAACGCGGACAAAGATCGTGTAAAGCAGAAGGCCGAAGGCCCAAATGCCCGCGCCGATGACGATTTCGTGGACCGTGGGGTAGTATTCGACGATTTCGCCCAGCGGCGTGGGAACGAACGCCGGCACGATCAGCCCCATCCCCTTCTCGATCCAGATGCCGGCAATCGCCAGGATGCAAGCCAGGTTGAGCACCCGCAATCCCCGCGAGGCCGGCAAAACCAGCAGCAGCGTGGCAACGAGGTTCATCCCGATCGCCGTCCAAATCCACGGCACCAGCCCGTGCCGCCCGTGCAGGCCGAAATACAGGTATTGCGACGAGGCCACGTGGGCCGAGTCGGTGTAGAACTCCGTGAACACCTCGCAAATGAGCAGAAAAATGTTGATGATCATCGCCACCTGGACGATCCGCCGCAGCGCGAGCAGGGCGTCGTCGGCCACCCGGTGCCGCGTAAACCGCCGCACGATCTGGAGCGTCAGAATAATGAACGCCGGCCCGGCCGCGAACGCGCTGGCCAGGAACCGCGGCGCGATGATCGCTGAATTCCAGAACGGCCGGCCGCCCAGACCCACGTATAAGAAAGCCGTCACCGTGTGGATGCTGATCGCCCAGACGATGGCGATGAACACGAAGGGGACATAGAACACCGGCGACGGCTTGCGGCCGCAATACGCGCAGTAAATCAGGTAGCCGCAAATGTGCAAATTCAGCAGCAGGTAGCCGTTCAGCGCGATCACGTCCCAGGTGAGCATCGAAATCGGGAAATTGAATCGCCACAACAGGTGCATGAACCGGTCCGGCCTGCCCAGGTCGACCATCACGAACAAAAGGCACATCACGATCACCGCCACGGCCAGCAGCTCGCCGAAGATCACCACGTCGTGGAGGTGCATGTTGCGGTAGATGTAAACGGGGATCACCAGCATCGCCGCGGCGGCGGCCAGGCCCACCAGGTAGGTGAAGTTGGCGATGTACAGCCCCCAGGAAACCTGGTCGGTCATCCCCGTGGCGACCAGCCCGTGGACCAACTGGTGGCAATACGCGTTCAGTCCCGCGAGGCTCACCAGCGTGAGGATCGTCATCCAGAGGTGATACCGCCAATCGCCGACGAAGCTCAGCCGGAAGCAGTCCCAGAGGAAGGTCGCGTATTTCTTCATCCGCTTCCTCCCGTGCCGGCCGGCGCGATCGGTTCGCTATAGCGGCTGCCGCGCTCGTCGAAGTAGTAAAAGAACCGCGGAATCGTCCCCACGTCCTCCTTGAACACGTAGACCCGCTTGTGCCGCAGGATATACGCCACTTCGCTCGCCGGATCGAGCACGTTGCCGAACTTCCGCGATCCGGTCGGGCAGACCTCCAGGCAAGCCGGCATGCGGCCAACCCGCGTCCGATGCAGGCAGTAGGTGCATTTCTCCATCACCCCCTTCTCGCGCGGCCGGTTGGAGAGATACGCCATGTTCGGATTGACCTGGTCCGGAGCGATCTCCGGCTCGGCGAAGTTGAACCGCCGGGCCCAATAGGGGCAGGCCGCCTCGCAATAGCGGCAGCCGATGCACCAGTCGTAGTCGATCACCGTGATCCCGTCGGGCTCCTGCCAGGTCGCCTCGACCGGGCAGACCTTGACGCACGGCGGGTCGGCGCACTGGTGGCATTGGACCGGCATGTAATACTTGGCGCTGTTGGGCACCAGGGGCGGATCGTAGTGGTGGTCGGATGTCTCCACGTCGATGCTCCCCTTCTGCATCTCAAGCACGCGGATGTACTGGATTTCCGGCGACCGCGATTGATTGTTCTCCTCCACGCAGGCGTGCACGCACTTGCGGCAGCCGATGCAGCGGCTGAGGTTCAAACCGTAGACAAACTCGACGCCGGCCATCGGCGGCGGATCGGCGAGCTTCGTCCTGACTTGGTAGCGCGACTCGACCGCCTTGGCGATCCGCGAGAAGACCCGCTCCTTGTCCTCCGCCGTCATCTCCTTGTAGTGCTTTTGGAGAAACTCCTCGATCGTCGGGATGTCGTCCCGCTTCAGGTGCGCCAGCGGCGCCAGCGCGGCGGCCACGGCCGACGTGCCCGCCAGGGCCACCACGCCGTGGGAGAGGAATCCTCGCCGCGTCAACTCGGACGAATTCCGCTCGGCCGCAGAACCGGTGTCTTGCTCCCGGGAGTCGCCCATCGCTCAGTTGCCCTCCTCGGGTTCGAGATAGCCGGCCGCCACGCCCTCTCCGTAGCCGGTCAATCGCAGCGGATTGTGGACCTCGCCATGCTCGCCGGGGCCCTGCGGCCCCATCCGCAGGGTCTCCGGACCGGGCGCTGGCCGCATCGGCGGAAACGGCGGCTGGTGCGGGTCGTGGCACTCGATGCACTTCCGCCGGCTCTGCTCGCCCCGCGAGGTGTCCCAGTAGCCGTTGGTCCGCCCGTGCGCGCCGTGCAGCCAGTCGCGGTAGACCGGCCCGTGGCACTTGGCGCAGAGCCGCTGCGGCTGGTCCCAGGGAATCTCCTCGCCCCGGTCATTGACCAGCACGTTGCGATTTTGCGGGTGATGGCAGTTCAAGCACCACGTGTTGATCCCGTGCTTCAAGACCACCTCGCGGTGCTGCGTGACCGTGCGGACTTGCGTGTTGGCCGGCGGCGGGATGATCCCGTGACAGGCGTTGCACTCGAACTTGAACAGCGCCACCTGGTATTCCGGTTTCATTTTCGGCTGCCGCACCGGGGTGGTGTCCGTGGCCCAGCCGGGGATCTGCGCCGGCGGGGCGACCGGGCTGTGAAATGGCAGAGGGTTCAAGACCAGCAGCAACGCCATGAGAAACAGGGCCGCCGCGACCGCGAGGCCTGTTCGGTGGAACGGTCTTGACGCATCTTGTTGCGGCATGGCAAGGGAAACCAAGGGCAGACTGCCGCCGTGGCCGTTCAGACCGCTTGGCGGGCTTGACAAGCCTCTGAATTATGCTCTGCGGCGTCGGAGCCTGTCAACACGGCGCGACGATTGTCTCGCAAAGCCGGCACGGAACCACGGCTGCCGGCCGCGATTCTACCCCCCCCATTCCGGCAAGCCACTTGATCTGGATCAAGTCCGCCCGATTTTTTGGACTCGGACCGCAATTGTGGGGTGGCGGCTCGCAATCCAAACCGGCGTAAACTACACTCGCGCTGTTTGGACCCGGTCCTCTCTTTTGGGGTTGGGTGTTGAATGGGAACCACGCGGTTCTCCGATCAGCATAATCCAAGGCAGATGTGACTGGTCCAGACATTTTGTCTACACGCCTTTGTGCACTCTGACGGCTGACACCTGACGGCTCTTTTTCACGCGAGGCACGAGATGGCCCGAACATGGAAGCGGAGAGAGTTTCTGCACGCGGTGGCGGCCGGCGGCGCGCTGGGCGGCTTGGCCTGGGGGGCCGATGACGAACCGCGGCCTTTCACGGAGGCCAGGCGGCAGGCGATCGAAGCGGAAGTCCGAAGCCGCGCGGAGCGGCAACTCGAACGGGCGCGCCTCGTCGTGGATTACTATCGGATTGGCCGCAAGATCGCGTACCCGTTGCCGCTCGAGGAACTGATCCTTCCCGAGGTCAACGTGCCAAGCATCCCCGTCTATCCGTGGGCCACGTGGCTCACGTGGACGCTCGAGGAGCGGATCGGCTGTCTGGGCTGGGCCGCGCAGTGGTTCGATCACAAGGAAGCGCGGCAGCGCGCGGCCGCGGACCTGGCGGCCTTGGCGCGGTGGCCCAGGTTCCAGCAATATGCCAACCCGGACCTGAGTTCGGCCCACGCGGGGCGGATTCTCTGGACGGCGGCGACGCGCTGGGATTGGGTGGAAAGCGGCCTCCGCACGAGCCTCCACGAGGCGTGCCGCCGCCATCTGGAAGCGGTCCTTCCGGCCTCCGACAAGCTCTATGCTTCCGTCCGCACCAAGGACGACGTTCTCCGCCGCGAAGCGCCCCACGCACTGCTGCACAACATTCCCCTGATCGGCACCATCGGCGCGGCGCTGACTGCCGCGGCGGCCGGGCATCCAGCCGCCGAGTTGCTGAACGAGCGAATCCATGCCCTGTTCGGAGCGGTGCTCGACCTGCGGGCCAAGGGATACACCGAGGGCGTCGCCTACGACGGCTACGTGCTCGACTTCGCCGCCGATTGGCTGGCCGCGCTGCCCGATGGGGAGCGATCCGACCTCCTCGACCACCCCGGCCTGAACCGGTACCTGGAGCAATCCTATATGCTGGGCGCGCCGGGGGCCGCCGAGCAGGTGGCCGAGTTGAGCGACGTCGAGCCCCGCGAGATGCCTTTCCACCTTGCGGCGCAGGCCAAGCTGCTGCGCCTGCGTCCGGACCCGCTACGCCGGTGGCTCCTGGGTCGATGCCCGCTGGATGTCCTCCGTTGCGACGCGCTGGCCGCGCTGGGCGGCGCCGCCGGCGTTCCGGCTATTGCGGCGCCGCCGGCCGGCGCACTCGACGCACACTATGCGGCCGTGCTTCGCAGCGGCTGGGAGGCCGAGGACCTGGCGGTGGCCGTCTCGTGCTCCAATTCGCCGACGGGGCACATCCAGAACGACGCCGGCACCCTCGTGATCGGCACGCGCGGCCGCTGGCTGATCACCGATCCGGGCTACCAGCAGTATGTCGAGGGCGACCAGCGCGAGTTCACCGTCGGCCCGGCGGCGCACAACGCACCGCTTGTGAACGGCTCGGGGCCGGCTGAGAAGCGGCCGCGGCGGATCGTTCTGGACAGCGCCAGCCCAACCCTCCACCGCGTGGCGATCGATCTTACGGCATGCTACCCCGCGGCGGTGAAGTCGCTGGTGCGGCACGTATGGCTGTCGGGCAAGAACCTCGTGGTCGTGGCCGACGAGCTGGATGCTGGCCAACAGCCTCAAGCGGTCTACCACTGGCATGGCCATCCGGATGCCGCCTGGTGGTTCGAAGCCGGCTGGGCGCTGGTCGCGCTCGGCGCGGCGCAGCTCTGGGTGGCGTGCAGCCGTGCGGAGATTTCCGGGGCCGATCTTCAGCGCCTCGCCGGCTCGCGCGGCCAACTCTCGCTTGTCTCCACCATCGACGGCGCCAGCCCGGTGGTTTGGTGGGTATTCGCGCTGGCGGCGAACCGGCCCGCGCTGGAAGTCGATGTTAGCGGCCGCCAGATTCGCGTGCTTGGCGAGGCCTTCCGCGTGTGAGGCGCAGCGGGGCGGCCGCGCGCGGGTTTGCCCCCGCTTGCGCGCCGATCGAAGCGGCGCTGCCTGGTGGGGCGCGCTGCCGTGTTGGCCGCGCGGAGCCCTGCGGCTTCGGAATAACGCATCGGTCGTGCAGAACGTCCGCGATTGGGCCGCTTGCACCACCCTACGGCCTGTCTGGCCCGCACTTGCGCGCCGATCGAAGCGGCGCTGCCTGGTGGGGCGCGCTGACGTGTTGGCCGCGCGGAGCCCCGAGGCTTCGGAAAAACGCATCGGTCGTGCG